>JANWYZ010000125.1 GCA_025054895.1 bacterium
CTGATAGCCCACCATTGAAATGGTGGGCTATAACGGAAACAAACCTGCCTGCGCAGGTTGTTCCAATCCGCGAAGGCGGATTTCACCCCAAACCATAGCCCCCGATTTCAATCGGGGGCAGGATGCGCGAAATCGTGAAATCACCACTTAACAAAGCACTATATTTCTCAAACCTCCTGCACTGCTGGTATCACGGGCAGTTCGTGAGGGTTGACGGTTGTGAGGCATATTGGGCCACAGCGCGATACAATCTTCGCCGACCGCCGGCTGGGTAACTGAGAGCAGACGGTCACATCTCCCTTCCGCGCACGTACACCTTGCGGATGGCGAGAAGATTCTCAACACGCTCCAGCGGGCTTTTCTCCAACAACACCATGTCCGCCCGTGCGCCTGCCGCCAGCACGCCTACTCTTCCCTCCTGCCTCAGGGCGCGTGCAGCGGTCGCTGTTGTCGCACGTAACGCCTCCTCTGGTGAGAGACCAGATTCCACCAGCAGGCGCAACTCATGGTGTAGCGCTGCACCGGGGAGCAGACCGGGGGCTGGAGTGTCCGTGCCCGCTCCAACCTGCACGCCGTAGCGATGTGCTTCGCGCACAAAGCGTTTGTACACTTCCAGCGCACGCTCGGCTATGCGGAAGTCGGCAGGCGTCCACCCCCGCGTGGAGAGGAAATCCCAGTAGGGACGCGACCACTCCGCCCGCCAGCTGGCAGGTACAGGCACACCGGCAGGGGATTTACTCCTCCACCAGGGCGGGATGTCGTACAGGCTCAGCGTCGGCGTCCACACGACCGATGTCGCATAAGCCAGCTCCATAAGCCTGCGCACGCGCTCGCCCTCCACGCTCAGGCGGTCAAAACCGCTGAACACTCGGAGATAATTGCTTTTGCGCTTCTCGTCGATGTGTGGACGCGAGGGCAGCAGCTCATGCAACAGGCAGTGCGCGTGCTCGATGCCCGAAATGCCCATGCGCAGCAGGTCGGAGGCGGGGATGGTTTCGTGATGTGCTGTCACGGGCAGCCCCATCCAGCGGGCGTAGTCTATCACTGCCTCAGCCGTCGCGCTGTCGGCGTTCACGTAGAGCTTAAAGCCATCCGCCCCCAGCTTGCGCAGGTGCTCCAGCAAGCCGGGAACTTCTGCGACCTGTTTCACCGCCACCGCCTCCCACCACGAAGGCTTGCCCGTATCGATGTTACGCCCTGTCCAGTAGACGTAAGGACGTTTCTGTCCTTCGCGCCACCGCCTTCGCCATTCGCTGATTACCTGAGGAGACGAACCCATATCACGCACGGAGGTGACACCGTACCGTACAAACAGCTCGGGCGTTTTGACCTCATCTACGTGTACATGCAGGTCAATCAAGCCAGGAATCACCCATCCACCCTTACCATCCACCAGCTTCACCGCGGACGAAAAGCGCACTACGTCCGCCCGACCGACGTCAGCGATAGTATCGCCTTGCCACAGCACAAATCCCGGCTTGATTGTGAACGAGCCGTTCCACACCGTGACGTTAATGATGGCTGTCGGCATTTTGCCACTGTTTCCCCGTTATCATATCACTGCTCCGACTCTGTTGAGTCAAATCAGTGTGTCATCATGCCACAGGTGACCGCAAGGGGTCTCCCTGCGGGTATGCTTACCGCAGTGCGTGTACCGCGTCGGCGACGCGGCCAATCCCACGATAGATAGTGTCCAGTGAGCATGCGTACGAGAGCCGAATATTGCTGTCCGCGCCGAATCCACTGCCGGGCACTACTGCCACTCGCGCTACCTCGAGCAGGTATTCTGCAAAGGCGTCCGAGCCATTGATTACGCGATCGCCCCAGCGCCTGCCGTACAGTGCAGACACGTTGGGGAAGGCATAAAACGCCCCGCCCGGCTCCGCACAGCGAAAGCCCGCAATGTCGTTCAAACCATCTACAATCGCTCGCCTGCGTTCTGCGAAAGCCGTGACCATCTGTCTTACGGTCTCTTCCGGCGCCTGCAACGCTGCCAGCGCAGCTCTTTGCGCAATCGAGGTGGGATTCGAGGTGGACTGGTCCTGGAGGCGCGTCATAGCGGCGATGATCTCACGCTCCGCCGCTGCATAACCGATGCGCCAGCCGGTCATCGAATACGCCTTAGACATACCGTTGATCAGGATGGTACGCTTTTTCACCTCCTCGCCCAGACTGGCGATGCTGTAGTGTTCGTGTCCATCGTACACCATTTTCTCATAAATCTCATCGGAGATGATGTACAGGTCGTGCCGGAGCGCGAGGGCGGCAATCTCCTTCAGCGTCTGGCGTGGAAACACTGCTCCGGTTGGATTGCACGGGCTGTTGACCACAATTGCGCGGGTGCGAGGCGTAATTTTCTCACGTATAGCATCCAGTGTGGGCACGAAATCGGTGCTCTCGTCTGTATGCACGAACACTGGTACGCCGTCAGCGAGTTTGACCATCTCAGGATAACTCACCCAGTAAGGGGCAGGGATAATCACCTCGTCGCCGGGGTCGCAGATGACCTGAAAGGTGTTATACAGTGCGTGCTTACCGCCGCAGGTAACGATAATCTGGTTGGGTTCGTACTTCAGTCCATTATCGCGCCAGAGTTTCTCGCAAATTGCCTTGCGCAACGGCTCGATGCCTGCGGTGGGCGTATATTTGGTGAACCCTTCACGGAGAGCCTCTACGGCGGCGTCCTTGATGAATTCAGGGGTGTCGAAGTCGGGTTCTCCCGCCCCGAAAGAGAGTACATCGATGCCCTCCTCACGCATCTGACGCGCCTTCGCGGTGATGGCGAGGGTGGGGGAGGGACTGGTGCGTTGAGCACGCTGTGAGATGAACATACTCGGCCTCCTTACTGTTGAAGATGGCTGCTGGCGTCGTTTTCTGGTGCTGGCTCCACACGAGCGAACTGCTCGTATATCTCCCGCAGGGGTATCCCCGGACGAAACCGTTCACGATACTGTGTGAGCGCGTAGTGAAAGACCTCTGCTATCAAAGGGTCCCACAGGTGATATACCTCCTGTACATCCTCAGGAGGCATCAGCAGGATGCCGTGCGACTCGCTGCTATCGGGGATGGAGGTGAAGTGCGCTACCTCCCCGACGAACACCGGTGCATACCACTGTCCACCGGCGCTATCTGTAAGCACGTACACGCCGAGAGGTTGTATCTTGTCCAGAACGATTCCCGCTTCTTCCCGGGCCTCACGGCGTATCGCTTGCTCCGGCGTTTCACCGGGCTGAAGGTGCCCGCTGGGTATGCTCCAGCCGCGCCTTTCGATATCGCAGAGCACCACCCTGCCTCCAAAGAAGGCAAACAGGAGCACCGCGTATACTGGCTCCAGCCCCCGCCACGTACGTCGTGGTCGGAACGTGACCTGCTTCTCATGCCAGCACACGGTGGGAAATCGCACTGGTGTCATAACCTCTCCTCTACTACCGACTCTCCTCTTATTATCACTTGCGAACGTGTTTGGCGTCAAGGGCGCGTCCGATGCGCTCGCGTACCGCTTCCAGCCTGGCGGGGTCGCTTTCAAACTCCGTCAGGCTCTGGGTCAGCTCGCGAATCACCTTTTGGGTAGCGGCTTCGCCGAACTCTTTTTCGTATAGTGTGAGGTACTCATAGTCTTCTGCTCCGTCGCAGAGCAGTTCCAGACGGATGGAGGTGACTGGACCGTACACCCCCGCCCGTTTGCCCGGGTACACCAGCGAGCCGTCGCCGTATACGTTCGGATTGATGTCTTTGACAGTAGCGATGTCCTGCCAGGGGTCTTCGGTGCTGGTAGGGTTCCACCACACGGTGTTCCAGTACAGCAGACCCTGCACACCGAATGCTTTCTGCTGCCAGAAGAGGATGCGGTGTGCGGTACCATCCATATCTACGAAGAAGTTGGCAAACGGCTTGCCGGGTCCGCAGCAGACGTACCACCATACTTCTTCACCCTGCTGCTGGCGTTTCCGTAGCTGTTCGGGATGGAAGAAGGCGGTGTTTGGGCACCAGATGTTAATATATCCCGCGAGCAGGTCAAACGGTGTTTTGTCTTTATCGAAATCGGGGTTGCGGTAGTACGGCGAGACAATTTTCAGGCTGGGATCTACCTTCTTAATCTTAGCACAGGTCTGTATCAGGCGGTCGTACTGTTCGCGGGTGATAGGCTCGTCTACTACATAGAAGTAACCCTTGTGTAACCATCCACCCTGTCGAAGATGTTCTACCGTTCGGCGCAGTTGCGCTTCGTCGTCGCTGTAGGGAATAACGAAGCTGGTCAGGCGTGGGTCGCCCAGATACTTGCTTGCCTCTGGCGAGAAGATGTCTACAGGGATGGAGTAGGGTGAGATACGGCGCGACACCAGCCACTCCCAGTACCGTTCCAGAAGTTTCTGGTGTGCCTTGCTGTCCAGTGAGACGCCATGATGCCGGGCGATGCCATCACCCCAGAGCCCAAAAGCAGTGCGCATCGACGGCGTCAGCGGGATGTCAAAGTTCCAGACGCGCACCTCTATCGGCACCCGGTGGCGTTCGCCATCTGTAAATTGCAGTTCCAGCCCTCCGCGATACAGCCCCGGTTGGGCGTCGCGTGGTACCTCTACGCTTAACCACAACGGCTGGCATTGCGCCGGCTCTAGCGAGAGAGGGATGCGCAGGGGCGGAAGCGGATCGGGATACTCCTTTTGGTGGGCGGGCAGATAGACATAGGCTACACGGTAGAGTGTGACCACATCTTTGGGAAGACGATACCCCTGTTCGTTAGTCAGGTTGCTTACCTCAGCGTGCAACAACTGCCTGCTGCTCTCCGCACGTAGCACTACCTGCGCAGCTTCGCGTTCGCCTCGTGCGGCGGATAGCGAGACGAAGCGCACGGGATTAGCTGGCGGGCTATCCCCCCTGAACACTTTCTGCGCGCTGGGAGCAACCCACCATGTGATGCTAGCGCCTGCTTGTTGTGTTTGTGCGCTGAGTTGCAGGCATAGCAGTAAAGTTATGCCAATTAGCATCAGAACCCACATCTTACCTCTCCTTGCCAGATGTTTCTTTGTCAGCGGAGCGAACCTGCTTCGCGATGCCAGTGTAACACCCGTTGCCGGAACGCGACACCCGCTGCCGAAAGCATTGGCTATAACATCCCATTTCGCATGGGAGCGCCAGTGTCCTGCCCGAGGTAGACCAGGTGCGTTAGACAGCGACAATCGCTGGAACCGAAACCGCGCGCTACCACCCGAGCATGGGGTAAGGCAAGCACCTGTCTGTTCAGTGCGCACTCTATTCGCTCGTGTGTGGGAAAAAGGCGAATATCCTCTACAGTAGCATGTTGTAACAGGTAATCGATATGCCATCTCAGCTTCTTCTGCTGGCGCAGGTGGCGGGAGAGCCTCGCCCGCAAGCCACCCAGCGCGCTGCCCGTGTAAATGTATCTGCCGGCAGGGAAACAGAACGTGCCCAGCGCGCCCACTTGCAGAGTTACCTCTCCAGACAGGCGTAGCGCCATCTGATAAGCGCCTGCCGTTTTGGGAATACTCGTGGGGTCAAGCATCTTCTGTCGGAACTTTGAATTTCTTCGCTTCGCGCAGCACGCGCGCGGTAGCGCGGGGATACCGGACAGATGTGGAAGCCACCTTTACTGAGCGCAGTAGCAGGTTTACGATGTCGGAGTGGGGCACTACTGTTTCCACCACGTCTGGTTCCGCACCGCCCAGGCGCAGAATCTGCTCTTGCGCCTGTTCGATCTCTATCCGTTGTGCAGGGCGCTTCATCCAGACGGCATAGCCACCTGTTCGCACGAACGGTAGTGTCCACTCTGCCAGAGCCCACAGGTGCGCTACCGCCCGGGCAGTTGCCATATCGAACCCTTCACGACACGAGGGGTAACGCGCTGCCTCTTCCGCGCGGGCATGGATAAATTCCACGTCAGTAACGCCTAATTCTTCGCACAAGGGGCGCAGGAACAGAAAGGGGGCGTGGCGCGAGTCCAGTAGCGTGAGGCGGATTTCAGGAAAGGCAATCCTCAGAGGTAAACCGGGGAAACCTGCGCCGGTCCCTACGTCCAGCACTCGCGCTCCTGCAAAGGGGGTCCATGCCCGGATTATCGTAAGCGAATCCAGAAAGTGCCGAACGACCGCCATCTCTGGTGGTACGGCGGTAAGGTTCAGGTGCGGGTTCTCTGCATAGAGGCGGCGGGCGTACAGCGCGAACTGCCGCAGCTGAGTTGCATCCAGCGCGACGCCCAGCGCCTCTGCCCCAGTTTGCAGTAAATTCTGCAAGAACATCGTGGCAGACAGACTTCCAGCGGTCTGTCACATCACCGTTCTATCGTCGCCTTAAGAGCCACGCCAGGCTGGCAATAGCTGACAAAGCGGAGAGCGCAGTCATAAAGTTGAACTGCTCCCGGGGGCGTTCCGCTACCACGACCTGGTCATTTGGCTCAAGGTATGGGTCGTCGGCTTTGCCTTCCTCAATCTCGGCGAAGTTTACCTTTATGGTCTGGCGTTTGGCGGAACCCGGCACGGCACGTAGAATCTTGATATCCCACTTACGGGCGAGAGGGCTAAACCCTCCTGCAGCTCCGATAGCTTCGCTCAGGCGCATCCTTCCTACCAGCGGCACCGTTCCCTGTCGGTTCACCCCGCCATATACTGCTACAGTTACCGCCTCTTGCACGGTGGGTACCAGGATACGGTCGCCGTTTTTGAGCACCACCTGCTTGGCAGGGTCCTGGGACATGGCGTCATTGTAGTTGACGGGTATCTCCTCGGTCTGGCCCTCGTGGCGGATAGTGATGCGCAGGTTGTCGGCGTTGGGTTGCAAGCCGCCCGCCTGCAAAATCGCCTCGCGGAAGGTGCTTCCTTCCTGCAAAGTAAGCGCGCCCGGACGCGCCACCGCGCCCGTAACGAAAACGGTCATCATCTGTTTGGCTGGCACGAGAATCACATCATCAGGCATAATTTCCACGTTGGCAGTTGGGTCGCCAAACTTGATGAATCGTTCCAGGTCCAGCGTCATCTCGGCGGGAGCGGGTTGCTTTCGGGTGAGCTTGATTCGCGCTAAATCGGCGCCCGGTTCGGGCTCAGCAGCTTGAATCACCTCAATCAGGCGGGTGGGCACGTTCTCTCGCAGCGGCAACTTCCCTCCCTTGCGTACTGCGCCGGTGACGGTGACGTAACGGGGGAATCTTTCCAGAATCACCACTGTTACCACCGGGTCTATGTAGTACCTCTTGAGCATCTCGGTGAGCTTTTTGGTCAGACTCTCTTCGGTCTCACCGGCAACCTTAAGCGAACCCAGCAACGGCATCTTGATGTAGCCGTGATCGTCTACCTTGTACTGCCCGCTGATGTCTTTGTCGCCGACAAGGGTGATGCCCAATGTATCTCCTGCGCCGATGCGAATCGGCTCGCTCTGCGCCAGCGCCGATGAGACGGCAAGTACGGTCATCAGCAAGGCGAAAAGAATCGTCATGCGCTTCATAGGCGGCGGAACCCCCTTCTTGTGGCTTGAAAGTGTGCACACAACAGTATTGTACCTCTGTTTACCATGCAATGTTGTCTGACCTCGCGCAAGCGCGAGTCTCTGCACTATAATTATCGGTAGAGCGCGCGTCGATACGCAGCACGAACATCCCGCCCTCGTGCTGCAACAGGGTGCCGAGCCATCTTACGGCTCGTACACCGCTCCCATGAAGAGCACCATGCCCGTGCGTGTGTCGCGGATGGCGAAGAAGAAGGGGCGGTCTACTATCATCTTGAAGGGTGGACGCGGCTGCTGCACCGATGTTATACCCACCTGTACCGAAGTCACGGCAGCCGCCTCTGTCCCCTCCTCGTTGACCTCCACCACCGCCTTGTGATGCACCTTCTGCAGGTACAGGTCGCGCTCGTCGCGCATACCGGTGAAGTCTGCACGGTCTGGTTCAAAGGCAACCGACATCCCCAGCGATCTGAGCGCATTGTTGAGCGTCTTCTCGTACTCAGTCTTGAAGCGGGGCAACTGCACTTCGCCGTCGGTGCTCACCAGGCGAGATGTCCATTCTTTCCAGCTCTTAGCCTCTACCGATTTGAGCCACTCGCTCAAGCTCACCCCTTCATCGGGCAGGGCAATGACCATGCTATAGCGTCCCGCGCCGTATGGCAGGCTCACCATCTGGAAACCCTCTCCCTTCAGGTAAAGGAACTTGCCTGTTTGCGCCATCATCGGCACACGCTTTTGCTCGCCGTTTGCCAGATGGAAGGGCTTTTCCTGCGTGAGCGATTTGTCGAAAGGCTTCTGCCACTTGCCGTGGAAGTAGATGGCGTTAAGCAGGAACATCACCGTATCGGGCGGGATGCGGTCGACTATCTTCTTGATTTTCCCCTTCGTGTTAGATTCCACCCAATGGTTGATGGTCTGCGGCGCATCGGGACCGGCGAAGTCCAGCACGCTCACCTGCGCCCCGAAGTACTGTCGGTTAGTATCTAAGAACTGTCTCTTAAACGACACTCCCTGCCTCGCCCACAGCGAGTTAGCAATCGTGAGTTCCACTTTGGCATCTGCGTTTTGCAGGCTCTGACGCAGATGCAGCACAGCCTGATTCAGTTCCTCCTTGCTCATGCCCTCTAGAGACAGCGTTTTCGCCATCGCCTGCTCGGTTTCTCCCGACGCGCCATTGTAGGTCATGGCGAGGGCAAGGGTAATGCTGATTGGGGAGAAGAACAGGTTTTTTCCTGCGTCAGCTTCGCGCAACTGTTGCAGCAGTGCAAAGCCAAAGCCATTGTTTGCCTCTATCAATCTCTGGTCTACCTTTCTGGTAGGGTCGGTTACATTGTTGCCTGTGTTTGGACGTGGCGCGGGTTCGTTGCCCACGCCAGTAGTTGCCACATTACCACACCCGACTAACAGGACGAAAACGGGGAGAAGCCATAAGGGTTTCATGCTTTTTCGCCTCCATACGCGACCTGATAGTTAGACGCTTTTGCCAAAGAAAAGTTATGGTAGTCCGCTGGGGCGGATGAAGCTTCGCCCACCACCACGCTTGTCATTCTGAATTGGAGGGTCGCGCTCTGTCGCGACCATGATGGC
>JANWYZ010000126.1 GCA_025054895.1 bacterium
TTTGTCCAATCCTGAAATCCTGACCTAACAGAACAATAGTGGAGGTGTAACATCATGGCAATCTACAAGAAGCCCAAACCGCATTACTGGCAGCCGGGCGAGGAAGTGGAAAAACACTTCCATGACCACGACGAAACGTGGGTTATCATGGACGGCAGCGCGAAGGCGTACATGGTAGACCATGATGGACAATATCACGAGTTTATTCTCGAGAAGGGCGATATCTGGATGGTAGAAGCAGGCGTAGAGCACGGTTGCGTGGCTCTGGAGGGCGGTGTCGCCATCTTTCCCTTTCCTGGCACCATTCCTGAAGGTTCACAACCCTACGGGCACTATTATATGGAGGAAGAGGGCTACATTCCCAAACTGAAGGTGGAGCGAGCTCCCACTGATCGATATCGGAAGGGAGAGCGGTGATGCACCAGATGGCGGTCGAGTATCCTCAGCGGGGACAGGTGTGTCTTGTGGACATCGGTGAGCCTCCGCCCCTGCAACCGACGCAGATTCTGATGCGCACGCACTACACTGGCGTCACCAACGGCACGGAGCGACACGCTCTGCTTGGAGAGCACGGTTTCACCAGGTACCCTTCACGACACGGCTATCAGCACGTAGGGCGGGTAGAGGCTGTGGGGCAGGCGGTGAAGGGGTTTCAGCCTGGCGACTGGGTCTTCTACGGACAGTACGTGGGGCACCGTGGGTGGAATGTGGTAGACGTAGCCTTTGCCGATGTATACTCCAACAGTTCTCACCTGTGCCTCCGGCTGCCTGAAGGAATGGACTACCGCCTGTGCGCCCTGTTTGGTGTGGCAGGCGTGGCGATGCGCGCCGTGCGCCGGTTTCGGGTGAAACCTGCACAGAAGGTGTGGGTGGCGGGCGTGGGCGTCATCGGGCAGTTTGCGGCGCAGGCGGCGCGGGCTTTCGGAGCGGATGTAACGGTTAGCGACCTGCAACAGCACCGCCTGGATGTGGCAAAAACCTGCGGTTCGCATCGGTGTATCAACGTGGGCGAGCAGGGCGTAGAGTCTCTTCAGGATCACGCACCCTATGATTGCATCATCGATTGTTCAGGGGCACCCGATTTACTGAAACAGGTTCACGAGATGCATCTGCTGGCGCGTGGGGGCGTGATTGGTCTGGTGGCGGTGCGTTCACAGACGGAGTTCCCCTGGGCGATGCTGCACGCTACGGAAGCTTCTATCGAGGTATCATGCCATTTTAGCCTCGATGATCTGCGGGTGCTGCTCCACTTTGTGCGACAGGGTATTATCCGCATCGAGCCGGTTGTGTCGCACGTGGCGTCTATCGAACAGGCTCCCGTCCTGTATGAAGTGTTGCGTGACCGCCCGGGCGACCTGCTCGGTGTGATTTTCGACTGGGGTTGCTGCAGCCGGAACAGTTGAAGCCATCTCGGGTAACATCTGGGCGACCCCTCGCAACAGGTTACTCACGGAGGAGCGTCATGTCGCTTCGTGTGGTAGGAGCGCAGATACCGGTGACTATGGACATCGAAAGCAACCTCGCCGCTATCCGTCGGGCGATAGGGTATGCAGCGGAACAGGGGGCGGACGTGCTGCTGACCCCGGAAGGCTCACTCAGCGGTTATACGCCCCATTTCGAGCCTCGCGCAGTGGAAGAGGCATTGCAGGTTGTGGTGGATGAGGCGGCTTCCGTGGGATTGGCGCTGGCGCTGGGAACATGCTTTGTGGAGGCGGACGGGCTTTGCTACAACCAGATTCGCTTCTATGACGAGCACGGACAGTACCTTGGCTTCCATGCCAAGATACTCCGCTGTGGCAGCATGAGCCATCCGCCGACTGGGGAGATAGCACACTATGCCACAGCGCCACTGCGCACGTTTACTCTCAAGGGGGTGACGGTCGGCGGGCTTATCTGTAACGATCTCTGGGCGAACCCCACCTGCACGCCTGTGCCTGATACCCATCTAACGCAGCGACTTGCGGAGATGGGAGCCAAAGTGATTTTCCATGCAGTGAACGGCGGACGCGATGGCTCGGAATGGTCGCGTGTCGCGTGGCGTTACCACGAATCGAACCTGCGCTTGCGTGCGCTGGCGGGAAAGGTGTGGGTTGTTACGGTGGACAGCTGCCATCCCATGCACCTGCGGTGTTCCTCGCCGTCGGGTGTAGTGTCGCCAGAGGGAAAATGGAAAGTGCGCGTCAAAGCACAGGGGGAGCGGTTTTTTGCGTATACGCTCGAATGACGCTTGATAGCGCATCCGCAAGCATCACGACAGGGCGCACTCTCCAACGATTGGGGGGATAGACTGCTTGTGTTTCGTGAAGTTACGATTGGGGGATTGGACGGAGAACAAGACCTATAGTCTCCGTTGCAACGTCTGTTGCTCCAGTGTGGAAAGTCGTTCTTCCAGCCGTTCTATCTTCTCGCGCAGGGTGGTGAGGGAGCTGTCCGAGCTGAGCACAAACTGTGTATTCGTTTCGCGCAGTTGCTGAAACTGCTGACGAAGCGCTTCTAACTCTTTCCTCAACGCCTCTGTGCCCTGAGTTTGTGCTTGCAGGCGCATTCGCTCTATCTTCACTTTGTGGGAATAGTGGCTGATAATCCATATTAAGGGCACGAAAAACACCAGTAGCCCGGCAGAGCCCAGCAACACGCCGAAACCCCACGCCACAACTTCCCATCCGCTCATCCGTTCGCCTCCTGTGTGGCTTCACAGCCTGCTCTGGATCTGCTGTCCTTCCATTGTCCCAACCCGTTCTTCCAGAGTGTCCAGCCTCCGCTCGATGCGCTGGAGAGCGTCCTCGAAACTGAGCGCATACTGCGTGCTGGTCTCGCGCACCTGCGCCAGCTCCTGACGAATCTCTTCCAGAGCCCTGTCGGTTTTTTGCTGACGTATCTTCTCTTGCTCGATGCGGTAGCGCGTCCACATAGCAAAAAAAGGGGTACCAAAAATCAATACCACTGTCACCAGCCCGATGAGCTCTCCCATCCTGTATCACCTCAACTGTTGCGTGGTTTGCTGTTGTTCCAGCTGGGCAATCCGCTCTTCCAGCTGTTCTATCTTGCTTTCGAGCCGTTGCAGGGTTTGCTCCAGCGCAAGGTCGTACTGCGTGCCCGTTTCACGCATCTGTTCTATCTGCTGGCGCAGCTCTGCCAGCGCACGGCTCTCACGCCCCGCCTCGAGCTTCGTCATCTCGAGCCGATAACGCATCGAAACGGAGATAATCAGCGCAGCAATCAGCATGATAGGAACCGACAGCAGAGCCAGTTCTAACACTTTGTTTTCACCTGCTCAACGGCTTCTTTCAGGTTGATGTTGCCCGTGTACAACGCCTTGCCGATAATAGCTCCCTCGACGCCTGCTTCCTTCAGCGATAGCAGGTCGTAGAGGGAGGAGACGCCTCCCGAGGCAATAATCGGGATACCTGCTTCCTGCACCAATCGTTTCAGCAGTTGCAGGTTCGGTCCCTGTAAGGTACCGTCGCGGGAGATGTCGGTTACGATAACGCGACGCGCTCCCAGGTCAACCATGCGCTGTATCAGCTCCAGCACGTCTACCTCGGTTTGCTCCTGCCAGCCGCGGATAGCCGCTTTGCCCTCGCGCACATCCACGCCAAGCGCCACGCGCTCGCCCCACTCGTGAAACATGCGCTCAGCGAACTCAGGACAAAGGATTGCCGCGCTGCCCAGCACCACGCGCGTTGCGCCCGCTTCAAAAGCTTGAGACACTGCCTGTTCATCACGTAGCCCGCCACCAAACTGCACAGGTATACTCACAGCATGACAGATGCTTTGCACCACGTGTAGTTGCTGTGGAGCTCCTTCACGTGCGCCATCCAGATCCACTATGTGTAGCCATCTCGCCCCTTCCGACTGCCAGCGCAGGGCAGTCTGTACCGGATCGTCGCTGTACACCGTTTCAGCGTCGAACCGCCCCTGCAACAGGCGCACGCACCGCCCAGCACGCAGGTCTATGGCTGGATAGAGTTCCATTCCGTTTTCCTTTGACCCCACAAGAGCTTTTGAAGTTTCTGTATAGAATATCAATTTTTCTGGTGTTCATGTTATCATATTTGAAATCAAATTGCAAAATATTTGATTAACACTCTGCGAAGTTGTGCAGAATGCGCAAGCCCACCGTGCTACTTTTTTCAGGGTGGAACTGCACCGCGCGGACGTTTCCTGCCTGCACCGCGCAGCAGAAGCTGACGCCGTAGTCGGAAACTGCGGTCACTACCCCATGCTCTTCGGGGACTGGAAAGTAGGAGTGTACGAAGTACACATGCGAACCCCCTTGTATACCCTCAAACAGCGCGTCGTGGCGGATGAAGCGCAGGGCGTTCCATCCGATATGAGGCACTTTGAGCGTTTTACCCTGTGCGTCGGTCAAACCTTCAGGAAAGCGCACCACTTTGCCTCGCAGGATACCCAGACCCCGCTCTAGCTCGCTGCTCCACGTCTCCTCGCTGAGGTCGAAGAGCAACTGCAAGCCCAGACAAATTCCCAGAAAGGGCTTGCCGGCGTCGATGAACTCGCGTATCGCCCTATCCAGACCGGCTTGGCGCAGATTATGCATCGCCGCTCCAAACGCGCCCACCCCCGGCAGGATGAGCTTATCCGACCGGAGAATGACGTTTGCATCGGCGGTCACTTCGGCAAAGAAGCCCAGCTTTTGCAATGCCTTCTGCACGCTTCGCAGGTTGCCCATGCCATAGTCCACAATAGCAATCAACGCTACAACACCCCTTTTGTGCTGGGCACGCCCGTTTCACGTGAGCGATAGCGCACCGCGTCCGCCAGCGCACGTCCCAGCGCTTTGAAGGTGGCTTCCGCGATGTGATGGGCGTTTTCTCCTGCCAGCTGGCGCACATGCAGGTTCATCGGAACGTTGAACGCGAAGGCGCGCAGGAACTCCGACACCAGCTCCGCTGGCATCTGTCCTAACATCACTGGAGGCAGCTGCAGTTCGCAATGCAGGTACGCCCGCCCGGATAGGTCTACCGCTACCATTACCAGCGCGTCGTCCATCGGCACGATAGCGTGTCCATAGCGCTCAATACCGCGCTTGTCGCCCAGCGCGCGCTGCAACGCCAGCCCCATGCAGATGCCCACGTCTTCTACAGTGTGATGCGCATCTACCTGCAGGTCTCCACGCGCCTGAATCACCCCGTCGAACAGGGCATGGCGGATCACATGGGTAAGCATGTGGTCCAGAAAGCCAATGCCCGTCTCCACTTCTGCTTTGCCCGTACCGTCCAGATGCAGGCTGACATGCACGCTGGTTTCGGCGGTCTCACGGTCCACCTGGGCGATGCGTTCCTCCATACTCATTGGATATCTTCTCCTCGTGTTAGTCTTGAAGCCTCCGCTCGACCGCCTGGCGGTGCGCCTCCAGACCCTCCACCTCTGCCAGAATCTTTATGGCTTCAGCTACCTCACTGAGAGCCTCGCGTGTGAAGCACACCACGCTGGTCTTTTTCACGAAGTCGTCTACGTTCAGGGGCGAGGCATAGCGCGCAGTGCCACTGGTGGGCAGAGTATGGCTTGGTCCCGCTACGTAGTCGCCCAGCGATTGCGGAGAGTAGTCGCCCATCAACACCGCGCCGGCGCATCGCATTTGGGACAGATATCGCCATGGCTCGGCGACCATTAGCGCAAGGTGTTCGGGAGCGCACAGGTTGGCGAGGTGTACCGCCTCTTCCATGTCGCGCGTGATGATGATACCGCCGTTTTGCGCCAGCGTTTGCTGTAGAATATCTCGACGAGGCAGTTCGGCGACCGCTTGCTCGATATGCCGCTGTACCGCCTGCGCGAGGGTGGGGGAGGGAGTTATTAAGAAAGCGGCGGTGTGTACATCGTGCTCTGCCTGGGTGAGCAGGTCTATCGCCACGTAGCGCGGATTCGCAGAATCGTCCGCGAGGATGCACACCTCGCTGGGACCTGCCAGCATGTCAATGCCTACCGCGCCATATACCAGCTTTTTGGCGACGGTCACGTAGATATTACCCGGTCCCACGACCTTATCCGCTGCAGGGATAGATTGCGTGCCGTAAGCCATCGCCGCTATCGCTTGCGCTCCACCCACTTTGAAAATGTGGTTGACACCGGCTTCCTGCGCTGCCAGCAACACCAGAGGGTGCACCGTGCCGTCTTTGCGTGGTGGGGTGCAGAGGATGATCTCTTCCACGCCAGCTACCTGCGCAGGAATGGCACACATCAGCACCGAGCTGGGGTATACCGCCAGCCCACCCGGCACGTACACGCCCACGCGACGCAGGGGGGTTATCATCTGTCCAACCAGTCCACCCTTTTCATTTACGTCGAACCATGAATTGCGCTTCTGGCGTTCGTGGAATCGGCGGATTCGCTCGGCGGCGAGGCGCAGGGCTTCCGCAACATTCGGGGCAACCGCTTCTTGTGCGTTTTGCAGTTCTTCGCCGGTTACCTCCAGTTGCGCCAGCTGCACGCCGTCGAAGCGAGCGGTATATTCGCGCAGAGCCTCATCGCCGCGAGCTGCTACGTCGTTGAGAATGGCGCGTACGCGCGATTCGATCTCAGCGTCATCCAGAGCCAGAGAGCGACGCAACAACGCCTGTATCTCCTCAGGCGAGGCTGTACTGGTTGAAAGCACACGCATACGATACAACCTTTCCCGATGAAAAAGGCAGGAGGGGCGAACCTCGCCCCTGTCTCTGCTCGCGGAAGTATTGTACGCTTTTCGCTGCCCCTTCGTCAACTTTGGGCGCGGAAAAAGAGTCTCTGCAGGCTTTCGCTGCGATGCAAACTTCGGGGATGACTATTAGGTAACGATGTATGGCATAGCGGCTGGGGCGCACTCTTTTTGTCATGCTGAGCGCAAGCGAAGCATCTGAGCCCCTTCGCTCTGCTCAGGGTGACAAAAAGGGTGGAGGGCGAGGCTCCCGCCGAGCCGTCGGGTTTGAGCGGTCGCGATGGAGCGCGATCCTCCAGTGGCACGCGCATCTTGCGCGTGGTTCATGGGCAAGATGCCCATGCCACGAACATCTTCAGGTCGCGACGGAGCGCGACCCTCCAACGCTGTCATGCTGAACGCAGTGAAACATCTCTGAAAGTCTTCGCCCTTGATCAGGATGACGCAGGTGCGCTGACGTGCGCTACGGCAAACACGAGATGATTGCGGTACGGTACGTGAGTGCTTCTTCCTTGCAGGAACACCTCTGCTCCCTCGCGAAGGCAAAATCAACAACACTGCTTCGGAGGAGAAAGATGTCTGTTCGAATCGGCTTTTTCGGGTGTGGCGGTATTGCCAATGCGCATTTCAACGCGCTGGTGCAGATACCAGAGGCGCAACCGGTTGCGTTTTGTGATATCGACTTGTCGCGTGCTGAAGCGGCAGCGCAACGTTTCGGAGGAAAGGCTTATACCGACTGGAGGCAGATGCTGGATAGCGAAAACCTGCACGCCCTGTACGTGTGCGTACCGCCTCATGCGCACGTGGGGGCAGAGGAAGCAGCGGCTGAGCGCGGCATCCACCTGTTTGTGGAGAAACCGGTAGCGCGAACTCTGGAAAAGGCGAAGACAATTGAAGCGGCTATCGCCAAGACGGGCGTCATCAGCAGCGTGGGGTATCATTTCCGCTACATGGCAACCACCCAGAAAACGCGCGAGCTGCTGGAGGGCAAAAAAGTGGGCATGGTTACTGGCTGGTGGATGGGCGGAATGCCCGGAGTCGCGTGGTGGCGCGTGATGGAGCAGTCGGGCGGGCAGTTCGTGGAGCAGACCACACATATCGTAGACCTCGCCCGCTACCTTGTCGGCGACATTGTGGAAGTGTATGCGCTCATGACCAACCGCAAGCTGCACCGCGAAGTGGAGAACTACAGTGTGTATGACGTAGGCGCGGTGGTGGTGAAGTTTTCTAACGGCGTGGTCGGCACGATTCACAACACCTGCTTACTGGATATGGGCTGGCGCGTAGGGCTGGATATTGTCACCCCTGACCTGATTGTAGAGACCGACTGGAGTAGCGTCAAAGCCACCGAATCCGGTAAAGTGACCACCTACCATCTGAGCAGTAACCCTTATCTGGAGGAGAATAAGGCGTTCATCGGCGCTATTGTAACAGGCGACCGTTCGGCAATACGCAGCACATACGCGGACGCAGTGAAAACGTTGGCGGTCACCCTCGCGGCGAACGAGTCCGTACAAACCGGTTTACCAGTGAAGGTGTAAGCTGTACGCCGCCTGTGTCACTGGAGGCAAAAGAGGAGCGTTCGCCCGAAGACCCCGCCGCGGGAAGCACATCCATCTGGTGAACAGTTGCGCAGTGGGCTGAGAAGCGATAACGCTCTTTCGTGGGGAGCGAGATACAACGTGGTCGGGGTGACTGGACTCGAACCAGCGACCTCCTGGTCCCAAACCAGGCGCTCTACCAACCTGAGCTACACCCCGACCGTTTGGGGACATTCGTGATTATTATACAACACTGCTGTATCGCGCGTCAAATCACCTGTCGGATGAACGCTTCCTCACTTCGTAACCTCGTTACTGGCAGGAGCGGATGCTTCGGGAGGCGTCTTCTCCAGCGTCTTTACAGGCGCAACCCCCAGCGCGGCAAAATACATCTGTACGCCCTTATTCGCAATCAACGAACCGGCGAGGGTCATAATAATCAGCAACCCCAACTTCTTCAGGATGTCTATCCCAATCTGTCCCAATTTGGGCAACGATTTGTCGGCGGATGGCAGAGGGGCGGTAAACATCTGGTGCGCCTCGCGGAATGATATCCACAGCACACCGACGCCCAGCAGAAAGACCGCAACACCCAGTATCCGTCCTATCCAGTCGCCTCGTATCCTCACGTCGATGACCTCAGCCTCAATCTGCCTATCCACCCTCTT
>JANWYZ010000127.1 GCA_025054895.1 bacterium
TCCGTCGCGACCATTGAGAACGGACGGCTCGGCAGGAGCCTCGCCCTCCAACCGGTTTGTCATTCTGAGCGCAAGCGAAGAATCTCAAAGATGCTTCGCCTTCGGCTCAGCATGACAAAGGTAAGAACGAGATGCTTCGCCTTCGGCTCAGCATGACAACATTGGAGGGTCGCGCTCCGTCGCGACCACGCAGACGGCTCGGCGGGAGCCTCGCCCTCCAGTCTCGTTGTCATTCTGAGCGTCAGCGAAGAATCTCGGAGATGATCACTGCGTTCAGTATGACATAGCGGCGAAGACGTTGAAGAAGGCGGACACAGGGGTAATAATATGAAGCCAACCCAATCGATCGTTGTATGGTTGCTATCCTGCGCTGTGCTAGCCTGGGCGACGCCCGATGTACGCCTGAAAGACATCGCGCAGGTATACGGGGCGCGCGGCAACCAGCTTATCGGCTACGGGCTGGTGGTAGGGCTGGAGGGCACAGGCGACAGCAAAGGCACTCTATTCACCACGCAGTCGGTGGCGAACATGCTACAGCGTTTCGGCATCAGCGTGCCGGCTGGGCAGATGAAAGTGAAGAACATCGCTGCAGTCGTGGTGACCGCCGACCTGCCGCCTTTTGCCCGCGAGGGGAGCCGTATCGACGTGACCGTCTCCTCACTGGGCGACGCCCGCTCGCTGCAAGGCGGTACGTTGCTACAAACCCCGCTAATGGGAGCGGACGGCAACGTGTACGCGGTGGCGCAGGGACCGCTTTCAGTGGGAGGATTTGGCGCGTCGTCCGGTGGCTCGTCACAGCAGAAGAACCACCTGACCGTCGGGCGCATACCAGCGGGGGCAATTGTAGAACGCGAAGTGCCCGCCAGCGTAGTGAGGGACAACAGTGTGTTGATTACCCTGAACACACCCGATTTTACCACTGCCGCACGGGTAGCATCTGCGATTCGACAGAAGTTTCCACAGACCTTGCCCCGTGCGCTGGACGCCAGCACGATAAAAGTGGAACTGAGCGGCGAGGACCGGGAGGATACCGTGACGCTGATAGCCGCTCTGCAGGAGATAACCGTGCAACCGGATACGCCGGCGAGGGTGGTCATTAACGAGCGCACCGGCACGGTGGTGTTGGGCGGCAACGTTACGCTGAGTCCGGCGGCGGTGGCGCACGGCAACTTAACAGTGCGCATCGAAGCCAAACCGCAGGTATCACAGCCCGCACCGCTATCTGGGGGCACAACCACCACTACCGTCCGACGCGACGTGAAAGTGACAGAACAGGCAGAGCGTCTGGTTGCTCTGCCTGAAGCGGTGACGGTTGAGCAGGTGGTGAAAGCTCTCAACACTTTGGGGGTCAGTCCGCGCGACCTGATGTCCATCCTGCAGGCGTTGCGGGCGGCAGGCGCGCTCCATGCGGAGGTGGAGGTGCAGTAATGCGTGTACAACCGCGTAGCGGAATGGATTTTCAGCGGTGGCGACTGCGCGAAGCGGCACGACAGGTGGAGGCGCAATTTTTGCACCAGCTATTACGTGCAATGCGCCGTACGGTGTCCTCAACACCATCCAGCTACGCTACCCAGATGTACAACGACATGGTGGACGAGGCGCTGGCATGGCAGTTGGCGCAAAGCGAGCGGTTCGGCGTGGGCAAGATGCTCTTTGAGAAACTCAGTCCATACTTGCAAACACCTGAGAGGGTGTCGGGAGGAACCGAAGATGAACAAACAGGATAACAGCCTGTGGCGTGACCTGATTGCTAATTTGCGAGAACAGCGCAGGCATATCCACGCGCTCATTAGCCTGGCGCGCGAGCAAACGCACGTCCTGGCGGAGGCAAATGTGGAGCGACTGGCAGAGATCACCCAACAACAGGCAAGCCACCTTGACGAGATAGACGCCCTGGAACACCAGCGCAAAGAGGTTACCCGCCGCATCGGTGAGAGCCTGGGATTGCGTGCGCACGCGCCAACGCTCACCGATTGCGCCTGCCTTGCGCCCGAGAACGTAGCGCGCACGCTGAAGTGGTTGCAGAGGGAGTTACTGCAGGATACCCGGCAGCTGCAGATGCTCAACGAGCGCAACCGTGTGCTCATCAACCATGCAGCTGAGACAGTGAACAGCTGGCTGGCGCTGGTGGTGAACACCGCCCATAACCAGATGGGCTACCACTCGCAGGCGACTGCGGGAACCGCAGTGGTGCTGAATACGGAGGTGTGAACAAGTTGCCCTGGACGTTCTTCGGGATAGAGCTGGCGTCGCGCGCGTTGCAATCGATGCAAATGGCGATGAACACTACCGGGCACAACCTGGCGAATGTCAACACGCCCGGCTACTCTCGTCAGCGCGTGAACCTGACCACGACGGAGCCTCAGGTATTGCAGGGCGCCAGGACGCTGTTTATGGGAACTGGAGTACGTGTGGACAGTATCCAGCGCATCCGGGACATCTTTCTGGACGGGCGTGTCGCTGCCACAAGCAGCGAATACCAGCGGTTGAACACCCTCTATCAGAGGCTAACGCAGGTGGAAGATGTCTTCAGTGAGCCGACGGACGCTGGGCTTTCGCGCCAGATTGTGGCTTTCTTTAACGCTTTTCAGGAGCTTTCCACCAACCCGGAGAACGTAGGGACTCGCGCCAGCGTGTATCAGCGAGCGGAGGGACTAACGCGCACCTTCCGCCAGCTGGCGGGGCGGTTGGATGAAATCTTCATGGAGATGGAGCAGCGGGTTCAGGCGACAATCAGCGAAATGAACTTTATCGCCGAAAGCATAGCCGACCTGAACGCCAAAATCCGCTACAACAAGGCGCTGGGTACTGTACCCGGTGACCTGCTTGACCAGCGCGCCAACCTGATTGAAAAAATATCGGAGTATGCAGCGGTGCGAGCGACAGAAATGCCTGATGGTACCGTGCGCGTGTCGCTTGGAGAGTTTGTTCTGGTAGAGGCAGAGCGCGCCAATGCGCTCCCAAACGGCATAGATTACGTGCAGAAGCTGCTCACCGACGGCGCTGAGCAGCGGGCACACATCAGCGGAGGTAGTCTGCGAGGCTTGATGGATGCGATGGAATACATCCGCAACTACCGAGACCGCCTGGACACTCTTGCAAGTCATCTGGTGGAGGCAGTCAATGCGATCCATCAGACGGGATATGGGTTGGATGGAAGCACAAACAATCGCCTGCTGGAAGGGACGAACGCCCTGACCATCCGCGTTAGCGGAGACGTGGCAGACATCAATCGCATTGCCGCAGGCGTCACGAACGCGCCCGGTGATGGCAATAAAGCGCTGGAAATCGCGCGACTGCGCCAGACGCCTCTGACCACACTGGATAACAAAACCATCCCCGACTACTACACCGCGCTGGTAGCCGAATTGGGCGAGCACACCCGTTCGGCTTCTATCGGGCAGGAAAACCAGAAAATCATCCTGCAGAACCTGCAGGCAGAGCGGGAGGCGGTTTCGGGAGTGAACATGGACGAAGAACTGTCCAACTTGCTGCGCTATCAGCGCAGCTACCAGGCGGCGGCGCAGCTGGTAAGCGTGATGGATGCTACCATTGCCGACCTGATAGCGGCGTTCGTGGGACGCCGATAATGGAAGGGGGATGGTACGATGCGAGTCAGTACGGCGCAGATGCTTAACGCGATGCAGCAGGCGATGGAACGCAACTACGAGCGTTACCACCTCGCGCAACAAATGGTGATTACTGGCAAACGTATCCAGCGACCATCCGACGACCCGTTTGGCGCGTCGCTGGGCATCACTCTGCATCGGCTGCTGCAAGAGAGCGAACAGTATCAGCGCAATTTGACCACAGCAAAAAACTTTTTGTCTATCACTGAAGTTGCGCTGGAGAACCTCAACGACCTGGTGCGACAGACGAAAAGCCTTGCTGTTCAGGCGGCAACTGATACACAAAGTCCGGAAGGGCGTTCCGCTATCGCTCGGCAGATCGAGCAAATTATGGCGGAAGTGGTCAGCATCGGCAATAATACTACCTACGGCGACCGATTTATCTTTGGCGGGCTGCAAACCCTTACCGCGCCGTTTACTGCATCGGGCGATACCCTCATCTACCACGGCGACTACGGCAGCCTGAACGTGGAGGTCAGTCCAGCTGTAGTCATGAGCGTCAACGTGCAGGGCGACCCCTTGATTACCGGACTGTATAACGCGATGGCGCGCATCAAGCGGCTCATAGAGGTCAACGACATCGAGGGGCTCTCGCGCGACGGTTTGCAGGAACTGCAGAATCAGCTGAATAATCTGTTGCGTACGCGCGCCGAGGTGGGGAGCAAAGTCCAGCAGATAGAGATGATTCAGCTAAGACTGGAGAAAAGGAAGGTAGATTTCACCGAACTGCTCAGCGGCATCGAGGACGCCGACATCGCGGACGCCATTACCAGACTCAAAATGGCAGAAACGACCTATCAGGTAACATTGGCAACGATGGCGCGATTAGAAAGCCTCAGCCTTCTGGACTTTTTGACCTGAGCAGTCGCTTGGACACCGGTGTTTGGCTAACGGAAAAGCCTGATTGTCATTCTAAAGGAAAAGCTTGTTGTCATTCTGAGCGAAGCGAAGAATCTCAGAGATGCTTCGCCCATGCTTAGCATGACAGGGGGGCGCTGGAGGGTCGCGCTCCGTCGCGACCACACAGACAGCTCGGCAGGAGCCTCGCCCTCCAACCCGTCTGTCATTCTGAGCGGAGCGAAGAATCTTGGGGATACTTTACCTTGTTCAACATAACAAGTCACGAAGAGATGCTTCGCTGGCGCTCTACATGACGATTTGTACCCTTGCTGCGCGTGCAACCCTGGCAGAGTATGAGGAAAGCAGGAATGGAAACCGAGAAGACTTGCATCGATAGCACCCGTTTCGGTAGAATTGAGATTGACGAGGAGGCGGTCATCACCTTCTCACAAGGGCTGTTTGGTTTCGAGCAGTATCGGCGGTTTGTGGTACTGTGTCTGGATGAAAAAAGCCCTTTCCGGTGGCTGCAAAGCCTGGAAGAGCCAGGTCTGGCGTTTGTGGTGATTGAACCTCGCCACTTTCTGCCGGAGTATGCGCCAGCCATTTCGGACGCCGACGCGCGAGCGCTGGAATTGAGCACAGATACGCCAACGGTGACGTTCGTTATCGTTACAATCCCCGCTGGCAAGCCGGAGCAGATGACCGCCAACCTGATGGGACCCATAGTCGTTAACGCGATAACGCGCAATGCGCGTCAGGTGATTGTGGAAGACGAGTGCTACTCTACCAAACACAGCATTTTACAGGAGCTGATGAAAAGGCAACCCGAAGCCAAGGAGGGCGCCGATGCTGGTACTCACACGCAAAGTGAATCAGAGCATAGTCATCGGTGATGACATCGAGGTGGTTGTGCTGGAAGTGCGAGGTGAACAGGTTCGAATCGGCGTGCGAGCGCCTAAGACGATAGCGGTGCATCGTAAAGAAGTGTATGACCAGATACGTCAGGAGAACCTGAACGCTGCCTCCGTGTCTACGGAAGACCTCACCAGCTTGCAAACACGATGGGCGGAAGAGGGGGCGTTGTAGCCCTGCTCATCGGGGGGTGCGTCTTTGTCCCGCAAAACACTGGCAGCTGCGTTATCGGTCGTCTCTAACAGCACGCTGGTAGTCCTCAAACTGCTGGTGGGCTTTGTATCGGGGTCTGTGAGCATCATCGCGGAGGGCATTCACTCTGCGAATGACCTCGTCGCCTCCCTTATTGCGCTCATCTCAGTTCGTATTGCGGAACGTCCACCCGATAGAGAACACCCCTACGGACATGGTAAAGCGGAAAGCATCTCCGCTGCAGCTGAGGCGATGCTGATTGTAGGAGCGGCAGTGTGGATTGTGATCGAGGCGATACAAAAAATGCTGCGCCCTCAACCGGTGCAACACCTCGGTTGGGGCACTGTGGTTATGGCGGTGTCGGTGTTGGTAAACGTAGTAGTCTCACGCTACCTGTTTCGTGTGGCACGGGAGGAAGACTCGCCTGCCTTGGAAGCCGACGCCCATCACCTGGCGACCGACGTGTATACCTCGCTTGGAGTGCTCGTTGGTCTCGCGGTAACCTGGCTTACCGGCTGGCATATCATAGACCCTCTGGTGGCTATCGGGGTAGCGGTGTTGATTCTACGTATCGGTTTAAGCCTGACCACGAAATCGCTGCATCACCTGATGGACGCGCAGCTGCCTGCAACCGACGTAGCGCGCATCGAGGACATCCTTAACGGCGAATCTCGTATCCATTCGTGGCACAACCTGCGCACGCGCAAATCTGGCAACACACGCCATATTGACCTGCACATCGTTTTTCGCACCGACGCCACTTTGCTGGAGGCTCATCAGGTAGCGGATGATCTGGAAAAGCGTATTGCCCAGGAGTTGGCTCCTGCACATGTAGTAATCCATGTGGATCCGTACGACCCCGCCAAGGCGCAACCCGCCTCCGAACAGGGTGAAACTCGCTGTTGCTAAAGGTGGTTTCTATCAGGAACTCTGGTGGTGAGGTAAGGCGTATATGGAAATGCTGGGCGCGTCAAGTGTGGGCGGTTGCAGGCCAGTTTGAGAATTATTCCACGAAATAGACCGAAAATAGTCTTGACAGGGCGTAGTGGTTGTGATATATATAGAATGGCTAAATGAATTGGTGATTCTTGAGCGTGAGCGATGAATCGGTAAGGAGTAGAGAAATATATACTTGAAAATTATGTCTACACTGGTAAAATAGTGAATCCTGCTTGCATCGAGAAGCGTCTAATAACAAAAGGGGTTGCATCAGGAAAGTGAAATCGCGCACAAATGCCCGTTGTGCGGGCATGGTCACCGAGGGAGGGGAAAACAGAGTGAGTCAGCGAAACAGCACACGCAGAGTAAAGAGCACACGCACGGCCGTACAGGAGCCTTTGGACGAAGAGCATCTCGAAGTCTCGGAGATAGAGAACGAGGTGCTCGACTCCCTGCTGGATGACGACATGCTTGTCGCAGAACCTGTCGTCTCCGATCTGCATGAAGTAGAACTGTTGTCGGACGCCCTGGGGGACGAGACGCACGAGCGCGACGAGGACATCCAGATGTGGATGCGCCAGGCTCGCAAAGCCCGTCTGCTAACGCCTGAGGAGGAAGTAGTTCTGGCGCAGCGCGTAGCGGAGGGCGACGAGGAAGCGAAAACGCGCCTGATAGAAAGCAACCTGCGTCTGGTGGTATCTATCGCCAAGCGCTATGCCTCGCGCGGTATTGCGCTACCGGACCTGATTCAGGAAGGCAACCTGGGGCTTATCCGTGCGGTGGAGAAGTTCGACTGGCGGCGTGGCTACCGCTTCAGCACCTACGCAACATGGTGGATTCGCCGCGCTATCGCTCGCGCCATCATCAACCAGGGGCGCACCATCCGCATTCCGGTGTACGTGGCGGAGATTATCCAGAAGGTGGTGAAAGCAAGCAACCTGCTTCGGCAGGAGTTGCAGCGCGACCCTACCACCGAGGAAGTTGCGCGCGCCTTGAAGATGTCGCCGCGTCGCGTGGAAGAGGTCATGCGTGTTGCGCTGGAGCCTGTTTCGCTGGAGACGCCAGTGGGGGAGAAAGATAGCTCTACCATCGGCGACTTTGTAGAGGCAGAGAACACCCCGCATCCTACCGATGTGACCGATGCAATGATCCGGCGCGAGCAGATTGAAGCCATCCTGAGCAAGCTGACCGACCGCGAGGCAGAGGTCGTGCGGATGCGCTATGGGCTGATCGACGGCTACGCCCGCACCCTGGAAGAGGTCGGGCAGGAGCTGGGCGTCACGCGCGAACGAGTACGTCAGATTGAACTGCGCGCCATCAAGAAACTGCGTCAGATTGGTCCGCAAGAAATCGCCAAGATGTAGCGCGCGTTTCTCCGGCGTTGCCGGTTTACATACACAGCACGGCGGCAGGAAAAATACCTGCCGCCGTCTTTGCTTTGTTGCTCTCTCCACCTCTCTGCTGCCATCGCCCATCATAAGGAGATACGAAAATGGGTTCGAACCATTAGGTTCGGGAGGTCGCGACGGAGCGCGCCCCTCCAGTAGCACGCGCATCTTGCGCGTGGTTCATGGGCGAGACGCCCATGCCACATCAGAACACCTTCAGGTCACAACGGAGCGCGCCCCTCCACTGTTGTTGTCCTGGACGCACTGAAGCATCTCTTGATCCCCTGGTTGCGCTCAGGGTGACCTCCGCAAGGGCGGGTTTCTTTCCACCATAACCCCGTTTCAAGCGGGGGAAGCCTTCACGCATCGCTCGCCTCTGCAAAGCAGGCTATACGGCGAGCCAGACTGTTCTATCATGCTGATTTTCCGAACAGCCTCGTCCATCACGTTGCCATTTGTCCTACCAGCAGGTATAATGGACTACGGAGGCAGTGTGGACATGGCTACCCTGAACCAGATTGTTGAAGATCTGGCTACCGTGCTGGACAAACCCGTAGCCGAAAAGATTGCGCAGGCGATACTCTCGGCACAGGAGAGCCTCGTGCTCAGACGGCTGGAAGCTCTTGAGGATGCCGTCAGGCAGCTTGCTGAGGAAATACGCCGCTCTCAGCAACTGTTCAGGGAGATGCGAGAGGAGTTCCAGGAGTATCGCAAGCAGACGGACGAGCGGTTCCGCGAACTGGCAGAAGCGCAGCGACGTACGGAGGAGCGTGTGGAGCAGCTCGCGCAGTTCCAGCAGAAGGCGTATGAGGAGTTCCAGGAGTATCGCAAGCAGACGGACGAGCGGTTCCGCGAACTGCGCGAGGAGCAACAGCGCATGTATGCCGAGTTCCAGGAGTATCGCAAGCAGACGGACGAGCGGTACATCGAACTGGCACACGGCAGTCC
>JANWYZ010000128.1 GCA_025054895.1 bacterium
AAAGGCGGTTTGATGAAAGGGTTAACCGACAACTATATTCCCGTCGAGTTTGCTGGCGGAGCGCACCTCTCCGGACACCTGGTGTGGGTGCGTCTGCTGGAGCTAGCCGACGAAGGCGCGGTTGGCGAACTGATAACTACTTCTTTGGGAGGGCGTGAGGATGGACAATTGCATCTTTTGCCGAATCGTACAGAAACAGGTTCCGTCTACCTGCGTTTACGAGGATGATGATGTGTACGTCTTCAAGGACCTGAACCCACAGGCGCCGGTGCATGTGCTCATCGTCCCGAAACAACACGTTACCGACGTAGCGGCTCTGGAGGAAGAGCACGACGCGCTGGCGGGCAAACTGCTTCGTGTCAGCGCGCTTGTCGCACGCGAGATGAAGATCGATAAGACTGGCTACCGACTGGTGACGAACGTCGGACCCCATGCGGGACAGGGTGTATTCCACCTGCACATCCACCTGCTGGGTGGTCGGCAGATGACCTGGCCGCCCGGATAGAGGCGCAAAGCGATGAGCCGTTCGGCTGCAGGAACGAATCCTTACCTGTGCCAGATGGTGGGCTGTTTTGAGCCTGCCACCGAGCCTATACCTCTACCCGAGGCTGGGGCGAATCTCTACCTGTGCGTCAAGCACCGCTCCCAGCACCTGTCAGGGGAGCTGAGTCTGGCGCATATCGCCAGCATGACCACCCGGTATATCCACGACCTGCGCGTGAAACGCCTCAACCGCCTGTACGATGAACGAGGCAACTTGTGCGAGATCCTGCGCCGTGATGACCCCATTTATCGCGAATGCTTCCCCGACGGCTTCGCGCAAGCATATATCACCCATGTAGACTACCACGTGGTGAAGGGCTGGCACATGCATCTCAAGCAGAAAGACCACTTCTTCGGCGTGTATGGTCGGGCGAAGGTGGTGCTGTACGACGAGCGCGAGGGATCCCCGACGCATGGACTGATTAACGAAATCATCCTCACGCCCGAACGCCCGCTCCTGTTGCAGATACCGGAAAGGGTGTGGCACGGCTTCATGGCGCTCTCACTGGAAGGCGCAGGCATCCTCAACTTTCCAACTCGTATGTACGATTATGCGGACCCCGATGAATACCGCCGCGCCCCCCATTCGGGCGAGATACCCTACCAGTGGGCAGTGAAGGACAGGTGATTTGCACATGCGTATCTACTTCGGGGCTTACTGGTTCCTGGACGCCTCTATCCCACTTATCAACCAGCTGGCAAAACGGCATAGTTTGTTCGTAGTTACTACGCATACAGCTATGCAGAAGGCGGACGCCTCGGGGAGCAATTTGCTGGTGCCGCATCTTTCCTTACGCTGTGAGACGCCCATTAAACTGAAAAACCCGCTTTACTGGTGGCAAAGGGCGGCAGGTGTCTGGCAGGGCGTGAAACGGTTTCGTCCTGATGTGATACACCTTCAGGAGGTAGCTGACCCGTTTCTGGACTGGTTGATACTGCGCCTCAAACGTTTACCCCTTGTGCTCACAGTACACGACCCTACCCCTCATCTGGGCGAGGTGGGCTTTATGAAGTATTATCACCAGCGCCGCCCCCTCATAGAGGCGGTAAGGCGCAGAGCGGACTGGGTCATCGTACCCGGCGGCGACACGCGCCGCCAGCTGCTGGAGTTGCATCCTGAAATACCTGAGCAGCGAGTTACCGCTATTCCACTGGGTATCTACGACTACTTCCTGCGCTGGCAACGACCAGAACACTCAGAGCGACCTGGCACCGTGCTTTTCTTCGGCAGGATCAACGCCTACAAGGGTTTGGGAGTGCTGCTGGAAGCATGGGAACGAGTGAGCAAGGAGTGTCCCGCAGCGAGGCTGATCATTGCTGGACAGGGCTACGACCTCCCTAACTACCGCGAACGCATCCTGCACGACCCACAATGTGTGTTGATAGACCGCTTCGTCTCCCCACACGAGGTAGCGCAACTGTTTACCGAAGCAAGCCTTGTGGTGCTGCCTTACGTGGAAGCCACTCAGAGCGGCGTGTTGTCCGTCGCCTTCGCCTTCGGCAAGCCCACCGTGGTTACCAGCGTTGGCAGTTTGCCTGAACTGGTGGAAGAGGGCGTCAACGGACTGGTAGTGCCTCCACGAGACCCTGAGGCTCTGGCGTCTGCTATCATCCGGCTGCTTCGCGATGAAAACCTGCGGTCACGCCTCAAAGAGGGGGTGAGGCGTCTCGTGTCCGGGAGGTTAAGCAACGAGACGCTGGCGCAGCAGACAGAGCAGGTATACCTGCGCGCTATCGCTTATCGCAGGGGCTGCTCCTCTGCGTAGCGCGCAAACACCGCTCTCCACTGGCGTCGTGAATAGTATGCAAGCGGGTTTCGATGATGCTGCCACCCATAAACGAGAAGGTACAGATTGGCGTGAAGCAGCACAGCGATAACCAGCTCTGCTATCGCGGACAGTGAGAGCACGTGCGTTGCCCACCAGGCAATCGCCGATGCTGCCGCTGCGGCAATCCAGCCGTCGGTCACCGCACCCCATATCTGGCTCAGGCGCATCCCGTACAGGCGCACCAGCCCGCCAATCATGAACGCCGAGCGTACAAACATCGCTGCCGTAAACACCTGCGCGACGGGCACAGCTCCCCACTGACCTCTTCCCCACGCCAGAACCCCAAGAGCAATCCCCAGCGAAACCCAGTAGGCGTATACCGCCACCTGTGGACGCCTTGTTGCCCAGTAGAAGCTGACCAGTATACCCCCCGCCAGTCCGTGCGCCAGCGCATACACCGATAACCACTGCAGCACGGGCACGCACGGAAGCCATTTGCTGGTAAACAGCGCCAACACGAAAACCTGCGCGTTGAATAGCCAGAAGAAGTACACAGGCGACAACAGAAACGAAAGCAACCGACAGGCTTGCACGAGTGTAGCACGCTGAGCTCCGGCGTCTTCCACCTGAGACAGCACAGGGAACAGCACGCGGTTCGCCTGCGAAACCAGCTGCGCAATGGGCAGGGTAATCCAGTTATACGGCAATGCGTAGTAACCCAGCACCTGAGCGCCCTGCCAGCGTGCGAGGTAGGCAGTATCTGCATTCAGGATAGCGAATGCGCTTACCCGGTCCAGGATAATCCACTTGCCAAAGCGGAACATCTCCGCAAACACGCCCCAATCTATCACCAGTTGCGGTCGCCAGGTACTCAGCCACCATACGGTAACCGCCAGCGTCCCCGCGCGAGCGATGTTCCCCCACACGATACTCCATGCCCCGTAGCCCATCGCCGCCAGAACAACCATTACCACTGCGGACACCAGAGGAGGCAAAAACTCCGTGAGCGCCTGCGCACGCCAGCGTTGCGCTTTCTGCAGGAGTGCGATAGGAATGGAAGCTGCCGCCATGACCACAATATTGAGTGACAGAGTACGCAGCAAGGGCACAACAGCAGGCTGCTTCATGACCAGCGCGATGGGTTCGGCAAGGACGCATACAACCAGTGCCGCCGCTGTCGCGGTGAGCATCACCGGAAGGAAAACCACACTTGCTGCCCTGCGACTGTCGCCACGATGAGCGATGAGCGCTTGCGTGAGCCCCAGGTCCGGCAACATCTGAACAGCGTTGACCACAACTATCGCCATGCTGAACAGCCCAAAGTGGTCGGGCAGAAGCAGACGAGCCAGCACCACACTGCTAATCAGCGTGATTGCCCGCGCGCTCATCGCTCCCGCGCTGACCCAGACCACTCCGCGTGTGAACGAACGCTCTGCCCCCTCTCTATGCAATTTCGCAGTATGCCTCCTGCGTACGGAATATAACAGTAGGAGAGACCACCCTGTCCGGCTCTGCTGCAACCGTCTGTGCAATAGGGCAGCTCCTTCCCATTATAACATGTGGAAGGAGCTCCGAAAACCTCGTAAACCGCTCGTGCCTCCTGCAGGTAAGGCGGAACGAGAAGCGCAATAGGTACAGCAACAGGCGAAGATATGAGCATACGATTCGTAACGAAACGGCGACAAGATAGACCGATTCTGCGCACCGGGTATGGCGCTTTCATAGTGTGGGTAGTACTGGCGCTAACCCCTTTGTGCCACGCCGAACTTCAGGAGCGCGATATCCTGATGACGCTGGGCATGATGGAACACGCCTCTCTCAGTGAGCTCCCTGATGGCTGGAACATCGTACAGCAAACCACGTTCGACTACACCGTCGGTTTAGACACCACGACGCGCACACAAGGAGGCAGTAGCCTTCGCTTCAGCGCGAACAACGCGCCTGCGGGCAGTATCTGGAACCTCCGGTGCTCCATCAGAGTGGGGCGCAACGGTTTGAAAACCGGCGACAGGCTGGTTATGCGTGCTCAGGTGAAAACGGGCGCGCTGGTCAACGCTGTGGTGCGCGTAGGTATCGCCGCGGTACGCGTCGACGGGAGCACTATCGTCGCTGATGAGCAACGCATCGAGACGTCGCACGCCGGCTGGCAACAATACCAGATGACGATTACCGTACCCGAAGGCACAGACCGGGTGAGCGCAGGAATCGTGCTCAATATCCGAAGCGCCGGAAACGGCGCGGCTACTTTCTGGGTGGATAACATCACCGTCACCAACGGCGAGATGCTGGAAGTGCCTGTCCGAACCCCGCGCAACATCCGCACCTTTACACTGTATGCAGTGCATCCCGATATCTATGAGACAGCGCGTCGCTACGATATCATAATGCTCCACCCGCTGGACTGGATTTATGCCAGACCGTTGAAATACTACAACCCCAACGTCGAGCTGTACGTCTATTGCAACTCTGTCTCTACAGTCAGCACCGTACCCGGTTGGATGGACCCGCTGGACTATCAGTATGTCACTACCCAGCGGCGCGACTGGCTGCTGACCGATTTGCAGGGCAATCCCATACCGGAGACAGGCTACCCGCTCAACTTGCTGGTAGATTTGGGCAAGTCTGACCTGCAGCAACGATGGGCAAGCCGGGCGGTGCAAATAGCGCAGCGGTGTGGCTTCGATGGAGTGTTTATAGACAACGTCACTTACAACTATCTATCGCTTGCTGGAGTGACGTGTCGGGAATACTCTAACGACGAGCAGTTCCGCCAGGCGCAGACCCGTTTTCTGCAAACCGTCGTACCCGTGCTGCGCCAGCATGGGCTGAAAGTAATGATGAACTTCGGCTACGTGTGGAACAAACACCCGGTGTACGAGACGTGGATGCGCATGGCTGACGCGATTCTGGGGGAGAGCTGGGTACGAGTGAAGGATAACAACGCAATATACTTCCTGCATCCCGCTACCCAGCTACAGCATATTGACGGATTGAACGTACCCCACCCTGTTCGGTGTATGGTGCAGGGGCGAGCAACCGCCGAGGAAGAGCAAACCCGACGCTACCTGCTGGCGTGCGCTCTGCTGAATGCGAATCAACATACCGCCTTCCATATTTCGCCGCTTACCTACAAACAGACGCCGGACTATCTGCTTGATTACGAGCTCCCCATCGGGCAGCCCTTGGAGAGCTACGTACTGATTGTTGGCGACCCGAGCAGCGGCGGCGTTTTCCGAAGAAGGTTCAGCAACGGGCTCGTGCTGGTGAATATGCACCCTACGCAGAGCTTCTCTGCTCCCATTGACGCCGACTACGTAGACGTGAACGGTAGACAGTACCGGCAGGGCATAGTAGAGTTGCCTGCTCAAAGCGCGTTGATTCTGGTCAAGCCGAACAGCAACCTGCAAATTACGGTAACCCCAGTGGGAAACCTATCCCGTGAGCCGGGTGATATCGTTCAGTTCGAGGTGCGCATCCGCAATGCCACCTCAGCGCCCATGAACACGCTTACCGTGCGTGTGCCTGTGCCTGCGCCCTTGCAGTTTATGGTAGGCAGCGCCAGCGACGGCGGCGTCTATGACGAGAGTACGCGCACGGCGACGTGGTTTATTCCCTCTATCCCCGCGTCCCAAACGGTAACACGTACCTTCCGCGCCCGCGTGCGGTAGGTATTTGTGCCGGTTTTTATAAAAGACCACTGGCATTATTCCTCGCGAGCGCGTATAATAAGAGCACCACCGTATCCAGGCAGGTACAGGTTATGACGAACGTGCCATCAGCTGTGGTGCAATTCTATCATCGAATACTGGTCGCCTACTACCGATTGGCTGAGCGAACCGCGGAGTTCTTCAATCTATCGCGTCGTCTCAGCCTGGCGATGCTGGTAGTGTCTCTGCTGGGAGCGGGACTGGCGACGCTTGCGCTCATTAACAACTTGCCGGTAGCCGTGGGATTAATTGTGGTGTTGTTCGTGCTGTTACCCTACCTGGCAATACGCCCGGAGTGGACAGTCATCGTTGTGGCATTTGCGGTCGCCTCGCTGATTTCAACGGTGTTTTGGGATGCGCTGGCTCTTGGAGAACAAGGAATCACCTTGCCTAACATTCTCGTCGCTTATGGACTGCTGGTTGTGGCGATACGCGCAGCCGCCGGAGTAAACGTCAATCGCCAGTTATGGTCTACGCCGTCCAGCATCGCGCTCCTGGCTTTTCTTGCAATTAGCATTGGCTTCACCTTCTTCTACCACATTCTTGTGACAGGCTTGTCCTACCGTAAGGAGCTTTCAGTCATCCAGCACAATATCATGTGGTTACTGTACTTCGTGTTTATTGGAGCGGCGACTAACGAACGCAAGTTGCGCCTGTTACAAGGCGGTATCCTTGCGGTTGCGTTTATCGGCTCGATACCCACTATCCTGCAGGCGGTGATAGGCGAACAGGCTCTGTTCTTCTTAAAGCTCACCCAAAAGGACATTCGCCTTGAGCGAACGGAGGGTTTGCTGCGCGTGTTGCCGCCCGGAGAGAACCTGATTCTGGTGGCGTTGCTGGTTGCGACGCAGATGGCGGTTATCTCTTCTGGCGGCAAGCGACTGGGCTGGCTTGCGCTCACTGCCACCTATGCTATGGCTATCCTGATGACACTGACGCGCCATGCATGGTTCAGTGCGTTGTTCGCTCTGGCGATATTCTGGTGGTTCAGCGATACACGTACCAAGGTAAACACCCTCATCGGCGGCGTTTTGGCGGCGACGGTAGTGTTGCTGCTGGCGGCGATAACTACTCCTCTCACAGTATATCAGTCTGAAAGCTTCTTCGCGAAGATAGAAAGACGTTTTCTCAGCACCTTCCAGGAGGACCCTCTGCAGTTCTCACATGCACGCGTCTCTTCCGTGGGGCAACGCACCTATGAGATGACGTACATCTTGCGCCGCCTGCCCGAAACTCCATGGTTTGGCTTCGGGTGGTCGGCGGAGTTACCGGTGCGCCTTGACACAAACCCCTATATGGGCATGGTCTTCAGCAAGACGACATACATTCATAACTCGTTCTGGTGGATTGTCGCTAAAGGCGGCATCGTCGGCGCCATCGGTTTACTGTTGCTGTGGGTGGTCGTGATATTGCGCGGCTACTATCTGTACAAACATGCCCCAGACGTTCAATCGCGAGCATGGTTGCTGGCATTGTGGGTCGGCTTTATGGCGCTGATCATCGCCGGGCAATTTGAACCGGTGTTCTGGATGCGCAGCCGGATTATCGCTGTAGTGGTAACGCTGGCGCTGATGGAGACGGTTTTTTACTTCAGCAGCAGAAAAACGCCTGCGGAGCCGTCCGCAAGCCTGTCGTAGCGACGAATTTTCTATATCTGCTCCGCCAGACCGCAAGGGAAACCTCTCACATACCGATAAATGAATGATGTTATCTTTGGCGACAAAGGGGGAACGCGCCTCCATGCGCGTAGCACTAACGCTCCTTTTGCTGATAGCTCTCGTCTTATCCGCCTGGTGCTTTACGAGTTCCAGACGAATGCAGGATGTTCAGGGCGAAAGGGCGAGCCCGCTTTCGGCGTTTCCACCCCGCTCTCCTCGTCCGCGGCCGCCTCGCCCCAGACCAACTCCCACGCCGGTCGTGCCCGAAAACCCCGATGAGTGGAACCAGCACGCGCACGACGCCCAGCGCACTGGCTACACCCCACAGGTTGTCCCCTACCCCTGGCGGCTGCGCTGGATATGGAACGGCGTGGACGCCAGCGGCAGAGTCAGAAAGGTCACCAGCACCGGCAGCCTGCCCCGCAACGTGCAACCTGTTACAGGCGAGGGGCGCGTCTACATCGCAGCCGGGGTAGATGGCGTGTTCGCCCTGCGCGAGGACAACGGGCAGCAAGTGTGGCGACGGGGGGGCATCGGCGACATCCGCTCGACTGTCGCGTATGACCCCGATACTCAGAGTGTGTTTGCCCTCTCCGCCGACGGCAGGCTATACAAACTGCGCGCCTCAGATGGAACCGTGCTGGCGCAGTTCAATACGGGCAAGAGCAGCGACCTGCCACTGCCCCCTGCCCTGCTGCGTGACCGCGTGCTCTTCTCGATAGGCAATGCGGTGTATGCCGTGAACAAACAGACGATGCAGCAAATTTGGGCATACAACGCAGGGAGCAATGTAGTGGTAGCGGTTCCGCCCGCATACTCCGCCTCACGCGACCTGGTGGTGGTAGCGACGGAGCCTGACCTGTATGTGCACGCCATTCGCAACGCCGATGGCACCTTACGTTGGCGCGTGCGTCCTCTGCATCCCAGCCGACGTTTTGAAGATCCAACAGAGTTTCGCTACGGCTGGCCGGTGATTGCAGACAGCACAGGGCTGGTGCTGGTGAAGGTGCGCCTCGACGACCAGGTGCTATATCGCGACTACCCGCAGACCAACAGTGGCATCCGCCAGCTGTTCCGCGAAAATCCGGGCGACCAGGCGCTGTTCGCCCTGCGTTTGGAC
>JANWYZ010000129.1 GCA_025054895.1 bacterium
CCAGCGATAACCCTGCCAGCACCCAAGCCCACCACTTCCAGCGGCGCGTGCTGAACACCTGCACCAACAACACAATCCCCATGAGGGTCAACAGGTCGACGGCGATTTTGCCTTGTGGGTGGTTGTGCGGGTCGCCTAAGACACCCAGGTACGTTCCTGTCGCCGACAAACCTACAAGCATCAGCAGCACCGCCGCCATCCGTTCGCCGGAGCGCAGTTCCGCGCCGATGGTGATGAGCACCAGCATTGCAGCCAGCAAACCCGAAAGCTCCAGCCCGATGGGCATCCAGCGCGGCCAGTGTTCAGATCCCAGCATCACAGTAAACAATGGGATCAAACAGGTTACGAACAGAGGCACATACCAGTACGACACCTGCCGGAAATGGGGGCGAGGAGGCAGCACCTTCAGCTTAACAGGTATACTGATGCGGTGTTCGCCGTTGATAAATTGTACCACCTCAGACATGCTGCCCTGTGTGGAAACCATGCCTGTGTCGGCGGTAAGAGTGACCACCTGTTGTTTGCCTTGCAGCACCGTTGGATGAACATATAACCAGCCGGGATGAGATACCAGACGCGCATCCAGGGGCTTTCTGTTTGTAGAGCGTACAACCACTCTGGCAGTGCAACGCTCGCCGTGCCGCACGGGACCGAGCAGGACCTGCTGTGGTTCCACTTTGGCGATAGCCGAGCGTGCGCTCTCGGGCGAGGTGTGCGGAGGAGATTTCTGCCGTTGCGCAACGCCGTACGCCTGTGAAGACACCACCGCCAACGTCTCCTCACCACCTTCAGGCAACAGCACCTGCACACGACGAAGCGCCTGTGCGAATTCGCCGGCTGTGGGATAGCGGTGTTCCTTACTCTTTGACAGCGCTCGCTCTATCACCATTTGCAACGCTGGCGGCGCATCGGGTACGTACTGCTGCAACGGAGGCGGTTGTTGCTTAAGTATCGCTTCCTGCCATGAAAGGGGGTTTTTGGGGTTCGAGGCGTTGAACGGGCGGTGACCGGTTACCATCTCGTATAGCGTTACGCCTACTGCCCACAGGTCAGAACGGCGGTCGGAGTGCTTTTCCTCCTCAAAGTCTTCGGGAGCCATATAGACATACGTACCTGCCCCTCCCACGTACGACCCCGTGCCCAGAATGGTTGCCAGCCCGAAGTCCACCAACTTCACCATCCCGTCTTTGCGTATCAGGATGTTCCCTGGTTTGATGTCGCGATGGACAGTATGATTCCGGTGAGCGTAGTCCAGCGCGTCCAGAACCTGAATAGCAATGTCCAACGCCTGACGGATGGGCAGCCTGCCTTGCTGGCGCAACAGCTCCTGCAGGTTGACGCCAGGCACGTACTCCATCGCGATAAGCACCTTGCCATCCACGCGGTCTACGCTGTGCACGCGTACGATATTGGGGTGGTCCAGACGGTCCAGCAGACGTGCTTCCTCCAGAAAACGCTCCACATCGCCCGCCTGGATGTTGATTTCCTTCAGCGCAACCTGTTTGCGCAACAACGAGTCCCATGCGAGGTACACAATGCCCGTCGCGCCGTAGCCGAGTACATCCACACGCTCATATTTACCGATGGGGCTGAGTGCCATCTTTTGCTATCTCCGATAGGGCACGGAAGACGGTCAGCCTGCCAGCGTCTATCACATACACCGATCCGTCCGACCCCACAGCCAGCGCAGCAGGGCGTTTCAACCTGCCCTCGCCGATATTTCCGATCAACGTCCCCTCCGGACGATACTTAAGGATACGTCGAGCAGATCTATCGCACACATACAAATTACCCTGTGCATCTGTGGCAAAGTACACCATATCGGGCTTCACTTCGGGATTCGCCGCTGCCTCGAAGGGAGCATCAGACACCGTAAGTATTTTGCCCTCTGGTGAGATGCGCAACACTCTACCCTGCTCGCTCATAGCATAGAGGTTGCCATCCGGTGATACAATGAGCGGCGCACCGCGCAGCGGCTTGTTCAGCAACACCTGCGGCTCAGTATAGCGCACACTGGAGAGGTCTACTACGGGAGGTGGCGAAGGCAGCTGCGGCATCGGCCTCGGTTGTTTGGCAGATGAAATCCTCCACAGGACACCAGCAACGATTATTATCGCAACGAGCACGACTGCACTCAGTACCCTTCGTCGCAGAGAGAGCTGTTGTGCTGCGCGCACTATTCGATACAACGGATCGCGAGCGGTTGGCAATTCAGAAACCGTTTGCAGTTCTTCGTTCTCGCCATCGTACTGGGCAACGCCATTGCGCATGTCCACAGCCAGCAACACAGTAATATTGTCCTGCCCACCTTGCTCGTTAGCAGCCTCGATGAGGTTTCGACAAGCACGTTCGGGGTCGTAGCGGTATTTGCGCAGCAGCCGGACGATCTCTTCCTCCCACACCATGCTCGTCAGCCCGTCGGTGCAGAGCATCAGCACATCACCGGACCTTGTTTCTGCCGACGCAATATCGGGAGTATAGTCCACATTGGTTCCGACAGCGCGTGTCAGCATGTGTCGGAAACGGCTGTGGCGCGCTTGCTCGCTGGTGATCCCCCCTGCGCGCAGCTGCTCGGCGACGAAAGTGTGGTCAGCCGTCAGAGGGATCAACCGCTCGCCGCGCAGGATGTACGCTCGGCTGTCGCCGACGCTGGCAACCCATAACCTGTTCTCCTTGACCAGGGCGATAAGCAGGGTAGTGCCCATCCCCTCATACTCGGGGTTGCCCTCTGCGCGTTGTAAGATAGAGATATGCGCCGCTTCCACCGCAAAGCGCAACAGGGCAGAGGCGTCGACGTGTCTCAGGTTGTTCAGTATGGCCTGGGAAGCCGCTTCTACTGCCGTGCGACTGGCGACCTCCCCCGCATTGCGACCGCCCATGCCGTCGGCGACGATAAGAGCAAAATCATAAACGGCTCGCAGTTGCGTCGTGTTCAATACAGCGTAGCTGTCTTCATTGAGCGCTCGCCTCATGCCGACGTCCGTGGCAGCCGCTACTTGCCAGCGCGGTTTCTTCGCTGTGAGTAAACGCGTCATTCTGCTACTCCACATCCTGTCTTATAGTCCACGCCACATAGAGTACAAACAACACCAGCGCAGCCAGCAATACAAGCCGAAGCAGCCCAGCCAGAACGTTCATCATGCTTCCTCGATGATGTCGAAACGCATACTCGTTTTGCCCACACGGATGATGTCCCCCGAGCGTAAAGCGCGCGGCTTGTGAGGCAAGAGAGGGGCGTCGTTGACGAGAGTACCCAACACGCTACCCAAATCCTCTATCACCCATTGGCTACCATCCCAGCGCACAACAGCATGACGCATCGCCGCATCCGAATCCTCCAGCACGATGTTTGACGTGAGCGCACGTCCTATCAACACCTCGCTAGGCAGCGAAACGACCTGCTGTTGCGGGGTATCCGGATTCAGCCTTAAAACGGCGGCAGGACGCGAAGAGACATCCTCTACTGGGGCGGTTTCACGTTTTTCTACAGGCGGTTCAGTGCTTTCAAAAATCAACACTGTTTTGCCCATCCGGATTCGGTCGCCCGAACACAGTACCCTGTTGTCCACCCGCCGTTCGTTCACGTACAGCCCGTTAGTGCTCTGCAGGTCGTAGATGACGTAGTTATTGGCTATCGCGTCCCACTCGATGCGAGCGTGTCGGCGCGACACCTGCCGGTCGGCTTCCAGTACCAGGTCGCACCCCGCGCTGCGCGAACGTCCAATAGTAACCGTTTGATTCGCCAGATGAAGTAGAGGCTTGCCATCCTCGCTCTTCAGCACCGCTCTTGCACCAGCGCTGGTAGCCAAATCGGTCATGGAGGCGGCTGGCATACTGGCAACGTTGGTGGCTTCCTCCGCCGGAATAAGCCTCGGCGCAGACATCATTGGAGGCAGAGGGATAGAAGGGTCGAATCTGGCGGTGATGCGCAGCGCCTGTCGTTGGGTATGGGGTGCGGGAGCGGGTTGCGCCACCACCTCACACACGATCCCACCGCGCAGACGGTAGCCTTCCTGTTGCAGCTCCTGCCACAATGCATCCGCCAGCTCTTCGGGGCGCAGGAAGGTCAGGTACGCCTCCTGTTCCTCGCGGTTGCGTAGAGCAATCTCCAGCTTATAACGGTTCGGAACGTACAGTTCGCCATCCAGCCCTTCAATGCGGTGCTCTTCGGCGGCGATCACCAGACGGCGCAGCACCTCGCGCGGCGGCAGCTCGCCTCCAGCGCCAAAAAGCCCCTCATACCAGCTGCCAAACAGCGTGTTGATGCGTTCAAACAGGTTGCGCACACGCCTCTCCCCTTCCTGCAAAGCACTGCTTTTGATTATATCCTGCCTTGCGTACCGCGTCAATGCTTGCGGTACTCTATCAGCAGGGAGCCGGGCGCGTGTTCGATGGTGACATCCATGCCACGCAATAGCTCCGCCCCACGAACTACTCTTCTTGTCCGCCGCAGTCGCTCGTCGCTCAGGTACACCTCGTAAGGGCTGTTTGGATCAACGGCGCGCCAGTGCAGACACTGCGTCGCTTGCGAACACGCAGTGCGCCGAAACGCTACCACGATACCGCTTCCCTCCCCTGGCAGGTGGAACTGATAAGCCATCCATACATCATCAGCGGTACTGTAGGGGGTTAGCTCGTAGAAATCGCCGAAGAAATAGCGGCGAACCCGACGGAACTCCGCAGTTATCGCCTTCGCCCGTTGCAGTGGAAAGGGCTGGCCCGGTTGCCAGGTCGCCTCTGGCGGCAGAAAACGCCGATAGGTCTCGTAGGATGCGGTAGGTGACCATGCTGTCCACAGATTCAATCCCGCGTTCATCGCGCTGCGCGCCAGATAGGCATCGGGATAGCCGCAACCGGTAGCGGTGGTGGGAAGATATCGGCTGATGCCCGCGGTGTGGCACTGCTGACCGACCGGTTCGAAGTAATGATAGTCGCTGCGCCACAACGCGACACTGCGAGAGATGGTCTCCAGGTCCAGCCGCCTGCCTCCTGAGGCGCAGTTATCGATAAGCAGACCAGGGTGGCGATCCAGTAAGGTATCCCACAGAGCATACAACCCCTCGATATGGCGTATCTCGGTAATGCCCTGCCGGTCAGGGAGGTCGGCTGCTCGCCAGAAGGGGAGCGGGTCGATGTTGAAATCCTGTCGATAGACCGCGATGCCTTCACGCTCGATTGTCTCCGAAAGGTGTTCGGTAAGCCACTCCAGTGCAGACGGGTGTCCCAGGTTAAGCAGGTGGTGAGGGTTATTGGGCAAACGCAACACCCAATCGGGATGCTCACGGTCAAGCCACGTGCCTTCGTACACGCGCTCCGGCTCGAACCAGAGCAACAGCCCTTTCATGCCCATACGACGTATTCCTTCCGACAGCGGTCGCAGCCCGCGGGGGAAACCGTCTTTGCGCGGGAACCAGTTGCCCACGCCGTTGGGCCAGCGCCCCTCAAACCAGCCGGCGTCCAGCCAGAGGTACTCCACCCCGTACTGGACGAAATGGGAGGCGAACTCCATCTGGCTTTGCTCGGTGGCTGTATTTGCCTCGTCGGGCGGTCCACATGAGGAACAGGTAAAGGGCAGTACGACCGGTTTACCTCGTCGACGCGGTACACGGTATCGTAGCAGGAATCGCCGCAGGCGATTGAAGCCCGCGAACTCGTCATCACCCTGCCAGGCAAGCAACAAGATGCGCAGAGTGCGTACGGTTTCACCAGGGTAGAGCTTCAGGTGTGTTCGCTCCATGCCCGCTCGCAGATGCAGGCGGTTCGAGTACCCTGCCTCGAAATGCGCAGACCACTGCCCAGACCAGCCAATAGCGAACACCACCCCTCCTCCGTCCGTCTGGAAGTTGAAGAAGGGTAGAGCCACAGTGTTCGAAGAACGCCCGCCTGCTGGCGTAAGATGCACCGGCTTGCCCGGTTTCAGGTCGTGCACAATGGGCGCAAAGTCGTCACGCCGTGCGTTGCTTCCCTGTGCATAGTGCAGCTTCCACCTCTGTCCGCCAACCAGCGCCGCATCTATCGCTTGTATGTTGGCAAGGATAGGTGTGTCTTGTGCGCCTGCGTTGCGGAAGCGCAACACCCATTCGATGGCTGGAAAGTCGCGAAAGAGCGTGCACTCGCACTCCACCTGCAAGCCGGTAGCGGGGTCAGTGTAAAGGAACGTGTGCGACGTAAGTGAGCGGTCTATGCGGCGACTTCTCTGCTCGTAGCCCCAACGTGGTACCAGTTCCGCCGACGGTTTACCTCCATAGTCGAACGAAAACGGAGGAACTATCCCTCTGGCGAACTGTGCGTGCATCCATCGTTGCATCTCTTCTGCGCTGGTGATGGTGGTAACAAACATGGAGGCTCCCTCCTCACTGGGTTGCTGTACCTTTCCTCAGAGGTGGGCGAGGCTCCTGCTGGGTTGCCCGTATACCCCGCGAGTTCAACCGTAGGTGAATAGCTGCGCCGCGTTACAGCACAAGCGCGAGGCTATAGCAGTGCTACCGGGATAACAAAAATGGCGGAGAGTCCGGGATTCGAACCCGGGGTAGAGGCTTTAAATGCCCCTACAACCGCTTAGCAGGCGGCCGCTTTCGACCTCTCAGCCAACTCTCCGCGCATGGTTATTATAGCATATGTGCGTACTCTGCGCAAGGGGCAAGGCGAACATCATCTTACAACTTTACCCCTCAACACACATTGCTTCTCGTCTTCGGGATGTGCTACAATCCTTAAACGGCAAATCCCCGCAGGATGAAGGTTCGCTATGCCTCAGGACAAGATTATCGTTCGTGGCGCACGTCAACACAACCTGAAAAACATTACTGTCGAAATCCCGCGTGATAAGCTGGTGGTAATCACCGGCATTTCGGGCTCAGGCAAGTCCAGTCTGGCGTTCGACACCATCTACGCCGAAGGACAGCGGCGATATGTGGAGTCGCTCTCCGCATACGCCCGGCAGTTCCTTGGACAGATGGACAAGCCCGACGTGGACGACATCATCGGGCTCTCGCCGGCAGTCTCCATTGACCAAAAATCCACCAGCAAGAACCCGCGCTCAACGGTCGCGACTGTTACCGAAATCTACGACCACCTGCGCCTGCTCTACGCCCGCATCGGCACGCCACACTGCCCTCAGTGCGGACGCGAGATTACCCAGCAGACAGTGGAACAGGTGGTGGATACCATCCTCGCCCTGCCAGAAGGCGCTCGCCTGCAGATACTTGCCCCCATCGTGCGTGGGCGCAAGGGCGAATACCGTAAAGAGATGGAAGACGCCCGCAAGGCAGGATATAACCGTCTCCGAGTGGACGGTGAACTCGTAGACCTCAGCGAGCAGCCTGTCCCTGCGCTCGACCGTTACAAAATCCACCACATCGAGGTCGTAGTAGACCGCATAATCGTACGGCATGGCATCGAAAAGCGACTTACTGATTCGGTGGAAACCGCCCTGCGCATGGGGCAAGGAGTGGTTATCGCGCAGGTTGTAGACGGCGAGGAACTGGTCTTCTCTGAGAACTTTGCCTGCGCGGAGTGCGGCGTCAGCCTGCCCGAAATCGAACCGCGCAGCTTCTCCTTCAACAGCCCGTATGGAGCCTGTCCGGAGTGTCATGGCCTGGGCTTCAAGACCGAATTTGACCCCGCTCTTATCGTACCCGACCCCAGCAAGAGTATCGCTGAAGGAGCGATAGAACCTTTCGCCAGCAAAGATGGCTTGATGCCATACTATGAAGGGTTGTTGCGCGGGGTAGCGCAGAAACTGGGGTTCACCATCCGCACCCCGCTGAACCGGTTGAGCGAGAAACAGTGGCACGACCTGTTTCACGGCGTGGATGGCAACGTTACCATCACCTTCCGCAACCGCTGGGGGCGTACCCGCTACTTCGACAGCGAGTTTGAAGGCATCATCGCCATGCTGCAGCGGCGTTACAACGAAACCGAGTCCGAGAACGTGCGCGAGTGGCTGCAGCGCTACATGTCTGATAAGCCCTGTCCCAAGTGCAAGGGGCTGCGTTTGAAAGAGGAGAGCCTGGCGGTGACGGTGGGCGGACTGAATATCGCGCAGCTGACCGCGCTGTCGGTAGAGGAGGCTCAGCGGTTCTTCGACAATCTGCCTTTCCAGCTCAGCGAGCGTCAGCGACACATCGCCCACCAGCTGCTGCGCGAAATCCAGACCCGGCTGGGCTTCCTGCTGGACGTGGGGCTGGGCTACCTGACTCTGGACCGCCCTGCATCCACCCTCGCCGGAGGTGAAGCACAGCGTATCCGTCTCGCCACGCAAATCGGCAGTGGGCTGATGGGTGTGTTGTACATTCTGGACGAGCCCAGCATCGGCTTGCACCAGCGCGACAACCAGAAACTGATCCACACTCTACTGCACCTGCGCGACCTGGGCAACACCATTATCGTGGTAGAGCACGACGAAGAGACCATCCGCACTGCCGACCACATCATCGACATCGGTCCCGGCGCGGGCGAACATGGCGGTTACATCGTGGCGCAAGGTACAGTGCAGGACATTATCGCCTGCGAGCGGTCGATCACGGGGCAGTATCTGAGCGGCAAACGCCAAATCCCTGTGCCTCTGCTTCGCCGCCAGCCAGGCGATCGCTGGCTAACCATTCGCGGTGCGCGTCAGCACAACCTGAAGAACATCACCGTGCGTATCCCGCTAGGACTGTTCGTGTGCGTCACGGGTGTCTCCGGCTCGGGCAAATCTACACTGATTCAGGAGACGCTGTACCCACGCCTGATGTAT
>JANWYZ010000012.1 GCA_025054895.1 bacterium
TGCGGTAGTAGGGCGCGTAGTACTTCTGGAATATCCGCGGACTGACCACCTCGCCAGTGATGTTGTCGGGGAAGTACACCAGCGGCGCGGGCGCGTTGCAGATTATCTCGTACATCACGTCTTCTGCCGCAGACATTACCTCGATGGTCTGCTCGATCTCCTCAGGCGCGTCTGCAAGAGCGTACACCGCGTTGGTAACCCCCATCCATATCACGAATAGATTAGCCATCGGCGTGCGGTTGGGCATGGACGCAGCAACGCCCCACTCACCGAACAGTTCGATAATGCGGTGCTGCTCGGTGTAATCGGGCGTCAGGTGCTGGTGCTGGAAGATGAAGCGCAGCACCTTCAGGTCCTCAGGAGTTTTAACGGGGTACTCGCGGTATGCCCAGCAGTAGGAGTTGGGCTCAAACTCCTGTATCTGAGAGATGGTCCCGACAGGGGTTATCCAGCTGGTGCGGGTGCGCACGGGTATTCCATTAGCATCGCGCTCCTCCTCCACCCGAATCTGCACGTCCTCGTACTCGGTGCGCCACGGGCAGTTCAGTAGATGCTCATGCGCGCCCACGTTCAGGTCTTTATACAGCTGTACCACGCCGTCTCCGCGATACTTGTCCGGCAGCGTCCCCCTAATCACCTCTGCGTTGTACCAGTAGGTTAAATCGGCGTACCAGGGCATTACATCAGGACGTTTACCCTGAAACACCGCCAGAAGCCTCTCTCTGAGCGTCATCGTTATCCCTCATGCCTGCAGTTTGCTTCGGGTAGCTTCTTCGCAGTGGGAGGCTTTCCCTGTTGCCTCAGGCAACCTGTAACGACGCAGCAAGAGCCTCACCCTTCCAGAAGAAAACAGCCCGACAGACTACGAGAACTGCACCTTTGGCACTTCTCTCTCTTGCGGAGCGGCTTCAAACAGGGGCATTTCCTCTGCCCATACGCTCTGTGCGACCAGAACAGCGGGGAAAGTCTTCTGGTACACGTTGTAGTTCGTTGCCGCTTCGTTGTACAGCTCGCGGCGGTCCGCGATTTGCTCCTCCAGGTCCGCCAATGTGCGCTGCAGGTGCAGGAAGTTCTCGTTGGATTTCAGCTCAGGGTATTGCTCGCCCCAAACGATGATGTTACCCAACAAGCGCGTCGCCTCCTGCTCCGCCTGAATGCGCTGCTTGCGGTCCTGGGCTCCTAACGCTACCGCACGCAGTTCCGCGATACGCTCGAACACCTGCTTTTCGTGTTGCGCGTAGCCCTTCACCGTTTCCACCAGGTTCGGGATGAGGTCCCAGCGCTGTTTGAGCACAACGTCCACATTCGCCCACGCACGTTGTGCCTGACCGCGCAGGTTCACCAGGTTGTTGTAGGCGGCGATAACCCATATCACCAGCACGCCGCCGAGAACGAACAGCACAATCGCCAATGTGGACACGGTTGCCATTCTGTCGCCTCCTAATATCCGTGAATGTACTCTGTGACCATGCCGGGGTTCAGCAAGATGTATACTACTCCTAACGCCATCACCAGCCCGATGACCGCCAACGCGAGCCCTGCGCCCGTGCGCGCGGTATATACCTTGCTCTCGTGTCCTTCCAGCACCACCATACACTTGTGGAAGCGATCATACTGCAGGCGCATCTCGTCGCGAGCGTTGCCGGGCAGGTCATGCTCGTAGTATCTTGCCCACACAGTGACTGTCGCATTCGGGGGAATGAAGTGTACCCGAGTGCGCACATCGCCCACATGCGCGAACCAGGGGAACGAGCGAACAGGCTGGTAGTTGTAAAACAGCGCCAGATGGTCGGGGTGAAACTCCGCTCCTTGCACTTCCACCACCGCCTTACCCGTGCCGTCGTCCAGCACGAAGTTTACACTTTGTGCAGAGCTGTAGATGGTCTCCCAACGATACACGGTGCGTGTTTTCCAGCGTTTGCTGTGCGAGTCGTAATAGCTCTCTGTGCGGCGCACATAGCGTTCGGATACCTCGTGAACGTAAATGCCGGAAATGCTTCCCACCTGACTGGTGACGATTCCATAGGCAGGTTCTGTTACCCCATGCACTTTCAGGAAGCCATGCGACGCGCTACGCAGGCGGGTAAGGGGCGTGTTGCGCAGCAATTGTCCTTGCTGCCACAGGCGCGCGGCAAAAGCCACACAGCCGATGCTGCCGAGTGTTAGTGCCCCTGCTATCCAGCTCTCGGGCTGGGGATACAGTTGTTGCCGCGCCAGCAGTATCCCCAACGGAAACATTATGGTTATTCCCGCAGCCGCCAGGATACTCAATATCACTTGCGCAAAGAAAGCCTCGGTCTTCCAGCCACTTGCCCACCGCAGAATCAGCAACAGTCCGACGAGAAGCACCAGAAACGTTATCGCAAGAGGAGTAGCCAGGTTTACCCTGCTTGCTGGCGTCGGTTTAGGAGGTAGGTAAGGCATGGCGGTCGGTGGATAGGCAGGTGCAGGGTGCATAGCAGGCAGCCTTGCCAAACCTTCACGCGCCCGACGTATCAGGTCGGAACCCGGCGGGGCAAGGGCAAGACATCGTTCATACCATCTTCTGGCGGTAGAGTATCTGCCCAGCTGGTATGACCAATCAGCGTAACGGAAGGCAATCTGAGCGCGGGCGAGGTCGTCGGGAGCGAGAGCGAGCGCTTTTTCCAGTACCGCCAGAGCGCGATCGGTTTCGCCTTTCTCCCATACCTGCCTAGCACGCTGGAACTCGGTCTTCCATGCCGGAGGAGTATGCGCAGGGCGTTGCGCCCGCAAAGGTGCTGCACACAGCGCGATGGCAAGTATAGTCACCAGTGTTGTTGTTTTCATCCCTTTCGCACGGAGCGATTATGTTTCTACTGTGTACGGCGTTCTGTCCGCGGAGGGTATTCCCATCAGACTGTAAACCTCGTCGCGAATGAGGCGCTCACAATCAGGGGAGACCATCAGTGTGCCGTAGTAACGGTACGCCACCTCCACTTCATATCCACCGAGGGGATAGTCCGCTGCGGTCGGAATATATCCCCAGCAACCGTTGGTGTAGCCCAGCACGATAGTAGGCTGATAGGGCGACTGGCGCACGAAGTCCAGCGCATATTGTACGAACATTTCGGCAGGGAAAGCCAGCAGGCGCACATCTCCTATGCGTAAGAGCTGTATCTCGAAGGGCATGCTCTTGGGTTCGCCTTTGTCCACAGCGAGCACCAGCTCCTGCGCCCAGCGTACCATGTCCTGTCGCCACGTCAGCAGATGCAGGGGGGCGCCCTGTTCCTGCGCCTGGCGCAGCTGGGATTCCTCCTGTCGCAGGTATTGCTGAGCCTCCTCCATTGTGGGGAGGATATAAGGCAGGTTCACGGTACGCAGGGTTCCCGAAATAGGTATTCCCTCCACTGGCTCGGAATGATGTGAAGCCACCACCACCGATGCGCCCAGTATCTCCCCCAGTTTGCGGGCATAGGCGAACGTGTCTCGCAGGATAGGGTTAATGTCTCCTGCACAGCCCTGTAAAAACATCGGCATACCCATCCCCACACGGCACAGGAAGTCGCACGCCATGCCCGGGTAATCGGCAGTGATCCAGAGGTTCTGCGCTCCCAGCACAACAGGGTGAGTAGCATGGGCGAACAGGGTTGCCATGGGGGTGCCCGCCTCGTGTTCTACCCTCAGCACGTCGACATAGGGCTGGATGGGACGGTGTGGATTGCGCCCGATTACCGTCTGCCCGTTGCGCCGTTCGCGGCGATTGACGCCTATTTGCACTGATGCACGCCCCCAGCGCAAGCTTGCCGGTTCCAGCATGTCTGCCGCCTGTTGCACTGCACCCACAACTTTGCGTACCATCACGTTGCAGTACAGCTCGTCGCGCTCGCCCATGGCGCGAAAGGTGCGTGTGACAGGTCCTGAGTGGGTATGTGAACAGTTCAGCACAAGCCGCTCCGCGGGGATGCCCACCCTGCGCGATATGCTGTCGCGCACTGTCGCCACCAGGTCGAAGTCGAGCGCCACCAGGTCCATGCTTACGATAGCCGCAAGGCTTATACCGTCGTCCAGCACCAGGGCGCGAGCATACAGCTCATCGTGAATACCCAAACAGCCACCTGGACGCCCCGCGTACCCAGCCAGCCACACACCAACCGGCGGCGTAATGTTCACTTCGCAGACGGCAGCTTTGAGCGCCATTTACCCTCCTCCTTCCTGTTGTGCGACAGCGCGTCCTCCATCCAGACTCTGCAATCGCTCGATCATCCGTGCTATCTTACTCCGATGCTCCAGTAGAGGGCGCGGGTCTTTGGTGAAATTGGTCAGGTCACGCGAGATATCTTCAGGTACTTGCAGCAGCTTTTCGGCTTCGGCGATGAGCGAGGAGGGGGCTTTGCCGCGCAGACGTTCTAAGTGCTTCTGCAGTATCACAAAATATTCGTAGTCTTCCACTCCGTCGCGCAGGTTCTCCCAGCGTATGGAAGAGGAAGGAGGCTCGATAGCTGGGGGATGCTGGATGTTTGGGTCGCGCCGTGGTGGATACAGGAACCGTCCATCGCCGTTGCCCCAGAACTGCTTTGAGCCTTCGGGAACCCCGTATCCACTGACATAGCTCATTGGGTCCTCCCATGGGTTTTGCAGGGTGTTGGGGAAGGCAGTGGGGCTGGTCCAGTAAGTGGTTTCCCAAATTAAAATCCCCTGAATGCCGTACTGCCACGTTTGCCAGCCCCACAGGCGCATCTCCACGCCCGGATGCTCGATAAACAGACCGATATATGGGGCGCGCGGGCCAGTGCAGATGTACCACCATACCTCCTCACCCGCTTTCTTGCGCTCCTCTGTCTTCTCGCGCGTCCATTCAGGGGTCAGTCCGCACCACAGGTCAACGTGCCCATAGAGCGGCGGCTCTGGCTGTTCGGTGAGCATTCGTCGAATGCCCGGCGCATGCCGCTTCAGACGTTGCATCCCCTGAATAACGAACTCGTAGTCGCGGGGCTCCGGCTCGTCGAACCAGTAAACATACGCTTTCTCCAGCCACCCCTTCTCGCGCAGGTGAGCCTCAATCTGGCGCACGTAGTCGCCCCATAGACGCTCGTACTCAGGAGTGCCTGCCTTGAAACCACCAAACTCGCCTTCCCACCGCTCGTGGAAAGTACCTCCGCCCATTCCCTGCAGGGGTAGCACGAAGGCATTGAAGCCTACCTCGTCCAGGTAGTAATGGGCGGCGCGGTCGAACTCGCTGAAGTCGACGATTACTCTCTTCTCCGCCCCTTCCCCTTCAAAGCGGACGTGGATGGGGGCGTGCGCATAGAACGAGTACGGCGCGATGCGATGCTCGGCGAAAGAGCGCATATACAGTTCCCAAACCTGCTTCTCCTGGTCTGGGCTCTCCAGATGGTGGTACCGCTTGATGTTCCACGGGTTGATGCCGAAACCACTGCGCAGAGTCGGCGATTTCGGTAAAGCAAAGTCAAACACTGTCACCTTCAGCGGCACAGTGATTTTGCCTTTATTGGTCTGCACGGTGAGAGTGCCCTTGTAATCGCCCGCCACAGCGCTTTGTGGAACGTGCACCAGTATCCATATCGCTTGATTGCGCTCTTGCGGCAGGGCAAGAGGCGTTTTGAGCGGAGGCAGGGGGTCGGGATACTCGCCTGGCGCACCGAGGCTGTCGCTGGGGTGTTCCACTTGCACCGTAGCCACTTCATAGAGCTGGACCTGCGACGCGCTGATGCGCGTGCGGGCGCCTACCAGGTCGCTCACGGACAGGCTTTCCAGCACTGTGTTCGCCTGTCGTGCGCGCAGTACCAGCTGGGCAGGCTCGAACTCGCCTCGCGCCGCTTCGATGGAGATGGCTGAACTGGGCTTGCCAGAAGGGGCGGGACGGTCACGTCCTACTTTCCATGCGCCCTCGCACCACCACACCTCGCCGAAACCTGTTGGTGCGGAAAGAGGATAGCCGTAGTGTGATTCGTCCAGTACCATAGTCGTCACCTCAGTTTGAGCGGAGTAAAGCATCGCCCGACCAGAGGTCGCACGCAAAGCCACAGTATGTTTACCTGCCGCCAGGCTCGGCAACCTCAGCGCTGTGTCTCTGCTGGCGTTAGGCTTGAGAACCAGTGGGCCCATCGGCTGCCAGCGACCATCTACGCCCAACGCCACCTCTATCCGGCGAGAAGCGGGTTGCCGATTCACCCAGCGCACGCGCCACGTATCGCCATCAGCAGACCACTGCGCCTGCAAGTCAGGTGAAACGGCGCGTTCTTCCACCACCAGCGTCTGCCCGATTCGTGGGGCGCCGCGGTAATCCACCTTTGCCTGCAGACGGTAAGCATCCACCTGAACGTACGCGTTGTTACCATCTGCCGACAGGCGCACAAACAACCGTTTTGTTGGGAAAAGGTTCTCAGGCAGCTGCGCTTCCACTTGCCCTACTCTAGAAACGGCAATAACCCGTTGCCACTGCTGCCCGTCCGTGCTAACACTGACGAGCAGCGAACCGACTGTATGGTAGTTGACGTTTATGAACAGACTCGCCTGGCGCATCAGGTAGGGCAGCGTGTGCCGGTAGACCACCTCGTCGCCTGAACTGAAAGCCCATCGATTGGTGTTAAAATACGCCCGCTGGCGCAAAAGCGTGCGATGGATGGTTGTACCGTACCAGCTAAGGGCATGCGCGTCGGTGTACTGCCCGTTGCGCAAGCTTTCCCCTTCGCCAAGGGTCAGTTCGCCCCATTGGCGATGTATCACCTGCGCCCGATATAGCTCTGCGCTGTCGAAATGGACGACGCCCTTCAGATGCCATTGCCCCAGACGCACGAACGGTGCGGGCACTTCCGGGACGCGAAAGGCGAACGCGAAATCCTGCCAACGAGCGCCGGCTCCAAAGTCGCGATTAACCGAGCTGAGTCCACTGATAATAGTTCCGCTACCTTCAGCACGAGCGCGAAAGCGGAACACGTATGCTGCGCCGGGCTGCAGGTTCAATACAGAGGTACGCCAGAACGCGCTATCCTCGCCCGTTCCGCGTACAGCCAGCACTTGCTTACCATCTATCTGAGCGCGGAACACGCTCTGCTGCACATTCCAGTCCGGAGGGGCGCCCGTCGCTTCACCTGCCTGCCATTGTGATAAAGGCGGCGCCAGATTCTGCGCCCCCAGGTTGAGACACACGAGAAGCAACACGGTTCCCAGCAAGAAGGTGCGCATTGCAACCCCCTGTCATAATGAACTACTTAAATTGCTTCGACGAAGGTTAGAACAGTCCTGCAGGCGGTGCGCCTCATAGAGTCGCGCTCCGTCGCGACTATGTGAACCCAATGGCTCGGCGGGAGCCTCGCCCTCCAATTTTGTGTCACCCTGAGCGTTAGCGAAGGGGCTCAGATGCTTCGCCTTCGGCTCAGCATGACAGGCAAACGGCGCTGGAGGGTCGCGCTCCGTCGCGACCACTCAGCATGACAGGATTGGAGGGGCGCGCTCCGTTGCGCCCCTCCGGAAGATTCGGACCCGGGAGGCTACTGCCCATACGGCGCCTGCTTGTTTAACAGGATACCACCTGCTTGAGAAGGAATATTAACCAAAACCATTCGTTCGGACAGGAGAGAGGTTATGCCAGACCAACTGATAGCCGGCAACTGGAAGATGCATGGTACGGTGGCGTGGTCGCTCGCGCTGGTGGAGGAGCTCAAGCATCGCAATCTGGACGCGCTAAATGCAGAGGTGTGTATCTGTCCTCCCTTCACCGCGTTGTACGCCGTGCATCAGGCGTTGCGGGGCACCGACATCAAACTGGGGGCACAAGATGTGTTTTGGAAAGATCAGGGCGCCTATACCAGCCAGATTTCACCGCCGATGCTGAGCGAGCTGGGAGTGAGCTATGTGATTATCGGTCATTCCGAGACACGCGGACGTTTCGGCGTGCCTGAACCGGACTTCACCGAGCAAATCCTGTGTCACTTCGGCGAAAACGATGCGACCGTAAACCTGAAAGTGAAAGCTGCACTGCTGCATGGACTAACGCCGATTGTGTGTGTAGGTGAGACGCTCGCCGAACGGCAGGCAGGACAGACGGATTCAGTGATCACTGCACAGGTAACGCGCGATATCGAAGGACTGGATCCGGCGGAGGTCGGTTGTCTTGTGTTTGCTTACGAGCCTGTGTGGGCAATCGGCACGGGAGAGGTATGCGACGCGCCGGAGGCGAATCGTGTGTGCGCCTTGATTCGACGCATTGTCACAGACACTTGCGGGAAGGAAGCGACCAGCAGCCTGCGCATCTTGTACGGAGGCTCGGTGAAGCCCGACAACGCGCATGACCTGCTGGAACAACCACATATCGATGGCGCCCTGGTAGGCGGAGCCAGCCTGAACGCCCTCTCCTTTGCAGAAATCGTATCGCACGCACACAGGATTGCGGAGCGTCGCAACAACGGGCTGTAGAGCTTGCACGTGGGGGCAATTTGCGGTATAATGCCTTTTTGGGAAGAGTCGAACTTGCCCCCGTAGCTCAGCAGGACAGAGCAACTGCCTTCTAAGCAGTGGGTCGGAGGTTCGAGTCCTCTCGGGGGCGCCAGATTCTGTGCTTTGGATGGCGGCTGTAGCTCAGTTGGTCCAGAGCGCCTGACTGTGGCTCAGGAGGCCGTGGGTTCGAATCCCATCAGCCGCCCCATCTAGTAGCTAAACCCGCGAAAATGACGTTTCTCCTACTACATCTTGTGTTCCTCGTGGAGGAGGAGCACACATGCACACAAACACAAACCCCCTGATTCGCGTCCCTGACAATTTTGCGTACTCTTTACACAACGCAGTAGAGCTATCCCTCGAGGCGTGCGCTGCACACGGTCTTAGACGCAAGGCGCTCATCCTCTACTGCTTGAACTGCTTATCATATCTTCATCATCTGCCCGGCGTTACTCCCGAGGTGCTGAAACGCCTCGAGCAACAGGCGGGACAGCGATAGACGCCGAATATGCTCTCTGGCAAATCAACCCAGAGAGGAGGTTATTACGGAAGACGGTGACTTTGCACGAACCGATAGATGTTTTGCTCTCCACTGATGTAGGCGCGGAGATGGACGACCAGTGGGCGATTGCGCACCTCGCTCTCAGTCCGCGTGTGAACCTGTTGGGCATTGTCACCACGCATACGCCGTACCTGACGGCGCAACGCTCTGCGGAGCTGGCTCGCGAAGTGTTGAGTCATCTGCCTGTGGTGAACAAGCCTCCAGTGATACCCGGCTCCAGCACGCCGTTAGAGAGCCGCACCAAACCCCAGCGCAACGAGGGGATAGATTTCATTATCGAAACCGCACGGCAGTATAGCCAGAACCAACCTTTGATCCTGCTCACTATCGGTGCGGCAACCGATGCTGCCTCTGTGCTGTTGCTGGAACCCTTCCTGGCGGAGCGGATGCGGATTGTGTCCATGGCGTTTCACAGTGTGGAGCAAGGTGGGCGCGAGTTCAACGTACAAAACGACCCGAAGGCATGGCAGGTGATTCTGGACGCGCCTGTACCCCTTACCATCGGGCCCGCCGTCACCTGTATGCACGATTTGCTAATGCCCATCGACAGGGCGCGCGAATTATTCGATGGCTGTGGTCAGGCAGGAGAGTATTTGATTGGGTTGCTACAGTGGTGGTTGGAAACACAACCCAAGGTAGTGGAAGGCGTAACTGGCAGGGGCGACGCCTGGCCCATCTGGGACGAGATAGTCACTGCGCACCTGCTGGGATGGACAGACACGGAGACGTTGCCTCGCCCGTACCTGCTGGATAGTCTCGATTTCGAGTTCGCGCCGCGCGAAGGGCATTTGTATCCTGCCGTCAAGTGGATTAAAGGAGTGGATTCGCAAAAGCTGTGGAGCGATTTTGTGCGGTTGTTGAGGTGAAACGGTTCCTTTTCGGTAACCGCATCGCCTTCTGGGGCAGCATCCTGATCGCGCCGCTGGTATGTATCTGGGTGTTTCGCAGCGAGATTCTGTATCGCTCGGCGGATCTGGCTTCCAGCTCGTTGCCGGTAGCGGCGGTAGTGGTATTACTCACGCTACTGCTAGTCCGCCTCGCGGTCCCTGCGCTGGGTAGACGAGAGGTGCTGTGGATATATGCGGTGGTGGCAGGCACAGTGGGCATCTCTACGATGGGCATGGTGCAGTTTCTGGTCACCACGCTGGTTGCGCCCTTCTGGTTTGCCAACGCAGGCAACCGCTGGGAGCAGTTCTGGGCGCACATTCCTGCCTGGGTGGCTCCGCGCTCGCCGGATATCGTGAAAGGGTTTTTCGTCGGGCAATCCAGCCTGTATCAACCGCAGGTATGGAAGGCCTGGCTCGTGCCGGTGGTGATCTGGGCGGGGTTTATCGGTGTGTTGCTGATGGCGCAGTTTTGTCTGGCGACTATCTTCAGCCTGCACTGGTCAAAGCGCGAAAGGCTTGCCTTTCCGATGCTGCAACTCCCGCTCGTGCTCACCCGTGAGCGATCAGGCAGGAACCGCTTGCTGTGGACGGGCATCGCGCTGGCAGCTGGCGTTCAGGGGTTAAACGCTGTGCACTACATGGTTCCTTCTGTGCCCGAACTGCGCGTGCTGCCTACCGAAATCGGCAACCGGTTGCCTCCGCCGTGGAACGGGGTTGGCACGTTATACCTGACCTTCTATCCCAGCGTCATCGGGTTGTTCGCGCTGGTGCCAACGAATATTCTCTTCTCCTGCACTGCGTTCTTCGCGCTCGCGAAGGGCGAAAACCTGCTGGCAGGGATATGGGGGCTGAATCAGGCGGGCGGAGGCGGTTCGGGTTTCCCATACTCGGGAGAGCAGGCGCAAGGGGCGATTGTGGCTTTCGCACTGGTGGTGGTATGGTCGGCGCGGGAACGGGTGAAGGAGTCGCTGCGTCATCCTGCAGAGCGCGTCTGGTGGCTGGTTTTCTTCGTCTCGCTGGCGACGCTGGTGGCTTTTGGAATTGCACTGGGATTGCGTCCGGCGGCAGCGGTGGTGCTGTTTCTGGTCTTCTTCCTGTGCATGGTGAGCATCGGCTGGTTGCGTGCCTCACTTGGACCTATCTGGAATCCGGGTAACGACGTGGCGTGGTGGACTCGCGCTCTGGTACGCTCTCCCATGCCTCTTTCCGAAGGCGTGGGGTTGGCGTACCTGCGTTGGTTCTCGTTCGGCGATTTCCGTGCGCACGCGCTGCCTACCTACTCCGAGATGCTGACTCTCGCCGAGGTGGCGCGCCTGCCCCGCAAGCCGTTCCTGCTCTCGCTGGGTATTGCCTCCGCGCTGAGCATCTTCGCCAGCCTGTGGGTTGCTCTGGACGTGTACTACCGCTACGGCGCGGCGTCCGCCGTTACCGACCAGTGGCGCACTTATCAGGGTAGGCAGGCGTTCGACATTTTGCGCTCGCAGGTGGATGGTCTGGCTCCACAGCCGGGCGTCTCGCAGCTGCTGGCGGCAGGATGGGGATTCCTGTTCGTGTTGTTACTGCAGGCGGCAAGGCATCAGTTTCTGTGGTTTCCGCTCCATCCGGGTGGGTTCGTGATGGCGCAAAGCGGCGCGTTAGAGTGGATGTGGCTGCCCATCGTGATAGCGGGGTTTGCCAAAGCAGCGGTTTTACGCGCAGGCGGGTTGCGCCTGTACGAAAAGGTTGTGCCTCTCTTCATCGGGCTGATTGTGGGCGACTACGCAGTATGCGGGGTGCTCGCATTGGCGAGCTGGTTCTTCCGTATCCCGTTGTACAAACCGTTTCCAGTGTGAGGCGAAAATGACTGACCTGTTGCCCCGTCTGCTTCATCCTGCTTACTGGCACTGGCAGAAGCGACCTGCAGAGATGTTCGGTTTCTGGCTGTGGACAGGGGCGGAGGACCTGCGTGATGCTGTGCGTCGTACCGGAGCCAGCGCAACCTCGCTGCACCTGCCGCTGTATCTATTGAAGGATGACCGTGCCCGTTACGGGGTGCGCCCCTTGCCTGCGCCAGTACAGGTCGTCACCTGCCGCACGATGGAGATGGAGTTCAGTGCGCCGACGGGGGTCATGCAGGTACACTTACTGTTAACCACCTCCGACTCTCACGCTGAGGCAGTAACTGAGCTGTCGCCAGTGAAACCAGCGGGGATACCAGCGCCTCTTGTGCGTGCGCAAACGGAACCACGTAGCCAGCCCCACATTATCCTTCGATTCGATAAACCGTTGCCTGCCGGAAGGTATCGAGTGCGCGTTCGGGTAACCAGGTCCCATGCCCATTCCTGGCTGGGACAGGCGATGCAGGGAGACACGCTAGTGCGTCTGGGCGACGTCGCTTTGCGTGGATGGGCAGTCATCGGCGAGTGGACGGATGCTATCGGTAGAAGCCACCGCTTCACTCGTCGGGCAGGGCAAGACACCCCCGTACCGCTGGGCACCTCCGCTTTCGTGACGTTGGCAAACCTGCGCGTGGACGCAGGGGTCGGCGTCGGCGAGCACAACAACGCCTTCTTTGTGACTTATCCAGACTGGTTCTGGCAGATGCATCCCCAGGCTGCCATGCGTGACCGCGATGGTAACATCATTCGCGCGGGCGAGAACCCCTGGATAGCTGTTGACGACCCTGTATTGACCGACGCCGCCCTGCGCCAGCTGCGCGAAACGATACCCTTGTTGCGCCATCAAAAACGGGTGCGCTACTGGGTGATTGGCGGCGAGCAGGGCTACCCCGATTACTTTGGCTTGCCGGAGGGCGACTTCCGACCGGAGTTCCTCGCGCACTACCGCGCGTGGAGAAAGAAGCAACCTGAGCCCCACGATGAGGAACTGCGCCTCTGGCGGCGTTTCCGCGAAGCAGCAATGACCGAGCGGTTCGCGCTATACACCACCGCCCTGCGCCAGTTAGACCCCACGCGCCCTGTTTTCATCCCCACACACGGCAACCCCTTCGCACTGGATTTTCGTGTGAAGATGGGCTTTCCCCTTGTTGACCTCGCTGGCGTAGCAGACGGTTTTGAAGCAGGCCCGATTTCCATCGATGACGATGCCGAACGCATCCACCGTATGACGCTGGACATGCAAACAGGCTTCGGCGTGCCCGTAGTCGCCCCACGTCTTGCCAATAAACAGCTCGACCATTCGGCGAGGGGCGGCGGTAAGAGTTTTTCTCCTCAGTCTGTCCGTCGCACGGTGTACGAGGCGTTGGGCATGGGCGTCTGGCATATCGGGCTGGTGCAGTGGCGAGGTTCCCTGCCCGATGGTGAATGGGGTATACAGGATACTTCCGCCGAAGCGGAGTGTAAACGGCTGTTCGCTGAGCTGAGGCAAGCCGCACCCTGGCTGGAAGGCTGTTCGCGTCTTTTCCCACAGATAGGCGTCTTCCTATCCGACGCCGTCTGGCAACGCTGGTGGCAAGACCGCTGGACACTGCTGTACGACATCGCCTGCTCGCGCGGTTGGAACACAATGTTTGTACATGACGCGCAGTGTGGGGCGGAGCTGGCGCAAGTCGTGCCTGTTCTGCTGAGCGTAGACAATCCCGTAATGACCCAGCGCACACACCGCGCGCTGGGCGAATACCTGCGATCGGGCGGCAAGGTGCTGGCAGTGGGCGCGTTCGCCGAACAGGACGAGCGAGGTGACAAACTACCTCCGCTACCAGAAGGTGTACTTCGTCTACCCGATGATGCGTCAGGCGCAACCGTGAGCGTGATCCACCAGACCTCCACCGATCGCGGCGCTGCTACCTGGTCGGCGAAGGTGCGCCCGTTGCCGTTAGAGCAATTAGAGAAGCATCTGGAACGGCTGGCGCTACTGCGTCCGGTTCTGGTAACCGCTCCCGATAGCGCAGGCTGGGCGGAAGGCGTAGAGTGTCTTCTCCTCACTGATGGTGTGAATCTGGCAGCGGCGTTGCTCCATCGGGCGGATTACTCTCGTGAGGTTCAGGTCTCGCTGTGCCCACGTCTACCCAGCTTACGCGCGCGGGGTTTTGAACGTAGCACGGGCATCTTGCCCGTGTTACACATGCGCGACGCCGTTACCGGGCAAGTGTTAAGCCGTAGCCTGCCCGCCCGCGTCTTGCTGGAGCCATACGGCGCACGCTTGTTGCTGATAGAGCGCGTGGTCTCTCACGAAACATGTAAACAGGAGGCAGCGCGAGCCGAAAGAGCGATTGCTCGCTGGCGAGAGAAGGGTGTGGACGTTGCCCCCTTTGCAGGGTGGTTGCAGTCCGCCATCGCGCACCAGAAGGCGCAGAGATTCGCCAAGGCGTTCGCCCTTGCCCGCAATGTTACAGGATGTCTGGCAATAAAGCCGTCAGTGCGTCGTACGGGCGAAACTCTGCACATAAAGGCAACTGTTTGGCAGCCTGACGGAACCCCCGCCGACGGCGCACAGGTGCGCGTACGCCTGACGCCGAGCGCCTTCCGCTGGCAAAGCATGGAACACGAAGGCGAAGGTGTTTTCTCGATTGCGCTTAGGTTCCCTTGTCTGTACAGCCCGACGGAAGCGAGGTACACACCGGTGAAGCAGGGGGTGACGTTGATTCTCGATGCGCGGATGGGTGGGCTGTGCGGAGGAGCGCGGGTGATGGTAGGGACATTTGCCACACAACACCTTTAGCAAAGTCCACGATGCATTATCCTGGCTGCGTTGTCTGCGTCAGCAACCACCGCAACAAGCGCACCGTCCACCATTTGTCCAGACCATCGTTTCGCACGGGACACTGCGGCGAGTGCAGGCAGCTGGGGCATCCATCTATACAGTCGCACTCGCTTACCAGCGCGGTCGCCATCTGCAACAGGTTCTCTACTTCCTCGTACGCGCCTTTGCTGATGCCTGCGCCACCCGGGCTGGTGTCGTACACGAATATCGCGCTGCGCCCGAAGGCGGGGTATAGCCAGGCGAAAGTGCTACCCAGGTCCATCCGTTCACAGCCGCAGGTCAACGGCACTATCGCCTGCAGGGCATGTTCCGCGCCGTGCATCGCCATAATGTAGTCGGCGGAGCGGGTTAGCGTGGCGCTGTCCATGTCTCGAGCGAGCAAGGCGAGAATATCCACCACCGTTGTTGTACGGTGATGCGCTTCCCTCTGCAAACGCCCAAACTGTAAGATGTCGAACGCCAACCACGCGCCTTCGGTATCGTAGGACTGTTCCGGCATCGCCAGCGATTCCATGTCGATAACCTCGCCGCTGCGCAGATGCCTGCGGCGAAAGCCGATAACCTGCTCGCTCACCCGCACCTTTCCAAAACCTGCCTCTATCTCCCCCAGACGGCGCGTGCTACACACATGCAACACTTGAATGTCCACATGCACCAGCGGCTCGGTGTAGTAATCCGCCCAGATGGGCGACGCCAGCGCCACACGTTGCACATCGTCCAGATTCTCAATAAAGTAACTCTCCCCCTGATGCAGGTAGATAGCGCCGGGGTGGACCGTACGGTAAGCACGTTCCATCTCTACCCTGCCCAGTTCCACGCCGGTTGTGCTTTCCCGAATAATCACTGCCTCTCCCGAAGCGGTGCGGATGGATACCTCGGCAGCTGGATACCCTCCACCGAAGTAGTACCACCGCCCGCCGCGCGCACTCAGTTTGCCCTCGCTCATCAATTCGGCAATCGCGTTCATACAACTCTCTGCCTCTCCGAAGAGCGTGTAGTCCTCTGGCTCGAGAGGCTTCTCATGCGCCGCGCAACACAGGTGCGCCCGTAGAATCGGGTGGTTGGTTGGGTTCAGACGTACCTTTTCCACCGGCTGTCCGAACAGGTATTCCGGATGGCGCATGAGATACTGGTCTAGCGGGTCGTTCTGCGCCACGAGTATCACCAGCGCTTCTCTGTCGCGCCTTCCTGCCCGCCCTGCCTGCTGCCAGGCGCTGGTGATGCTACCGGGGTAGCCTGCCATCACTACCACGTCTAACCCGCCCACGTCGATGCCCAGCTCCAGCGCGTTGGTGCTCACTACGCCCAACAGTTCGCCGCTGAACAGCCGACGTTCAATCTCGCGTCGTTGCTCCGGTGTGTAACCTGCCCGGTAAGACATCAGCCGCTCTTTCAGCTCCGGAACGCGCCTATCTGCCAGCTCACAAGCATAGCGCAATATCAGCTCAGTGGTGACGCGCGCCTTTGCGAAAACCAGGGTACTCCAGCCTGCCTCCGCCAGTGCGGTCATGATGGCGGCGCACTCCACATTGGTACTCAGTCGCTCGAAGTTCTCGCCGACGACGGGCGGATTCCACAACACGAAATAGCGTTGCGGACGAGGCGCGCCGTCTTCCTCAACGAGCAGGCACGGCAGTCCGGTGAGCGTTTCCGCCGTTTGCTGGGGGTTGCCTACCGTGGCGGAGGTCAGGATGAACTGCGGACGTGACCCATACAGCTCTGCCAGCCGACGCAGCCTGCGCAGCACCAGCGCCACATGCGAGCCGAACACGCCCCGATAAGCGTGCATCTCATCCACTACCACATAGCGTAGCTTGCGCATAAAGCCAGCCCAGGAGGAATGGTTGGGCAAGATACCTACGTGCAGCATGTCGGGGTTGGTTAACACGATATGCGCTGCGCGGCGGATAGACGCCCGCTCGTGCTGAGGAGTGTCGCCGTCGTACACGCCGAAGCGAACCTGTGGAAACAGCCCCAGGTTGTTTAGCTTCTCCAGCTGGTCGCGCGCCAGCGCCTTGGTGGGAAAAAGATAAAAGGCGGCGGTATAGGGATTGGTTAAAATGCTTTCCAGCACGGGCAGGTTGTAGCATAGCGTCTTACCAGAGGCAGTGCCGCTCACCACCACCACGTTTTCGCCGCGACGTACCGCCTCTAACGCCATCGCCTGGTGGCTGTAGAGCACCCCAACGCCCTGCGCTCGCAACGCGCGCTCCAGAGGCTCGGGCAACGGGCGACTAATCGCGCCAGCGCGTCCGGCAGTGGCTTCCAGCAGGTGTACATGCACTACCCGCTTACGCACCTCCTCGTTCTGCAGGAACATCTGTAGATACTCTGCCAGACGCATTCAGCCGTCCAACCACCGCATCAAATCTTCTACGCTACACGCGGCGTTTCCCTGTAGCCATTGAGCCAGCTGCCGGAAACGCTGCTCTTCTGTGTCTGCCTCAGGTTCGTAGTCGGTCTCTTGCACCACATGCACCCGCACTTCACACCCTTCGCCTATCGGTATAACACCTCCTTGAGAGAAGGAGTGCGGCAACTGCAGGGCGTCCAAAAACAGGTTCCACCAGAAGCTATTCGCCCCGTCGGGTGCGACCAAAATCAGATGCTCTACCGCCCGCGTCATCGCCACGTACCATACGCGCAGCTCTTCTTCCCACTCGCGCTGGCGCAACCAGATTGCCTCAGCCAGAGCCAGCGGAGTTTCGGCAGGCTGCCTGGAGAACCCCTGTGCAATGAACCGTTGGGCGGGCAAGCAGGAAAGCAGCTTCGGTTGAGGTCGGCGGCGTACCGGACGGGCAACATCGGGCAAAACCACCACTGGGAACTGCAACCCCTTTGCCCCGTGTACGGTGTAGATACGCACCACATCAGCCATCTCCTCCAGCACAGGAGCCTCTCCCTCGCGCAGGGCGATGCGCTCCAGTTCGTCCACTATCTCTACAAACTGCGCGACGGACATCTCGCGATCCTCCATCGCCATCTGGAGCAGCTTGCGCACGTTCGCGACACGCTGCTTGCCATCCGGACGGCATAGCAGGCGCGCCTCGTAGCGCGTACGGTGGATCACATTTGCCAGCGTTTGTGCCACATCCAGGGAGGTTCGCTCCTGTTGCAAGTCCTCTACCAGCGCCACAAACTCGCGCACGATGTCAGCTTCTGCTCCTGCAGCGCCGCTTTGCAACCACCGCTTCACTCCAAGCCACAACGGCGTACCTCTGCCTTGTTTCTGGGCTTCCAGCGCACAGTTGTACAGCGTGTCCATGCTCACCCCCACCACTGGAGAGCGCAACGTTGCCGCCAGAGCAACGTCGTTTGTGGGAGCGTCTATTACCGTTAGTGCAAAGATGAGGTCGCGCACCTCGGGTTGTACGAAGTACTGGCGTCGTGCCGTGTTGTAAAAGGGCACGCCTGCCCGCGATAGAGCCTCTTCCAGAAGCGGAACCTGGCTGGTCTGCCTCAGCAGGATGGCGAGATGGCGATAGCTCAGCGGTTGCCCTTGCTCGACTCCCTGCGCGGTGATGCAGACTCGCCTTTCATCAACTAACCGGCGGATGTGTTCAGCGGTAGCGCGTGCGAGCGCGACCCACAGGGCGTCGTCACGGGCAGCAGGAACTACCACGAACTCTACGCTGGGCTGCCTCTTCGGCGCGAACTGTTTGGCGCTATGTAGTGGGCGGTACACGTCTCCGCCGGGCGACGCCGACCAAATTGGGCGATAGACGCCCTCAACGAAGCGCAAAATCTCGGGGCGCGAGCGAAAGTTGCGTTGTAGCCTTACCAGCAGGGCATGTTGCGGCGCCTCGCGTGCTCTTCGCTCCATCTTGCGGAATAGCGACACATCCGCATGGCGAAAGGCGTAAATAGACTGCTGTGCATCGCCTACTACAAACAGGTTCTTGCCGTTGCTCAGCAGGCGTATCAGCTCCAGTTGCAGCCCGTTGGCATCTTGAAACTCGTCCACCATTACAAAGCGGAAGCGTTGTCGGTAGCGTCGGCGCACAGGAACGTGGTCACGCAAGAGACGAACCGCTTCGGTCATCGCGTCGGCGAAGTCGCATAAGTTCCCTTCCTGCTTCACACGTTGATACTCATCCCACGCTTCCACCAGCAGATGCAACGAGGCGACAGTACGCCACGCTTGCTGCACCTCTTTCTGCACCTGCTGAGCTTTGAGCAGTCCATGCCACTCCCGAAGGCGGTTCAGGCACTCCGCCACCACCGGGTGGTTGATATGGCTATTGCCCTGCCGCAGCAGTAACGTCTCGCGCAGCATGTTCACTGTTTCTGTCAGGTTGCCTTCGGTGGAGAGGCTTTCCAGCGTGGACTGCACGCGACGCACCTCCCCAGCCAGAGGCTCTTCTACCGGCAGCACGCGAAGGGCAGCCTTAACACAGGGCAGTAATGCACTGCACAGCAGCTGTATCAGCTGCCAGCCCACGCACTCGGGCTGTTGGGTGATTTCGTCTGCCCATTGCAGCAGATGCTCGCGCGTCCACCCAAACAAGCGCACTGTCTCCATCGCCTGGTAGAGGTCCTGACGAAGGGTATGGAGCGCGTCGCGAGGGTCGCTGTTAAAACGCATCCTGCCAAAGGCTTCACGTAGCAGGTTGCCGATGGCGCTATCGGCTTGCACGCTGTGCCGATCCACCACGCGGTCGAAGGCGCGGTAGAACAGCCGTTTGGCGTCGTGCTCGGCAAGCTGCTGGAAAAAGGGGTCTATCATGCTTTCAAAAGGGTTCTCGCGAATCAGGCGGGCGCACAGCGAGTCGATAGTGCTGATGTATGCGCTTTCTACCAGCCAGCGCGCCTCGCCCATTCCGTCGCGCTCCAGCAGGGCGACAATGCGCTCTTTCATCTCGCGAGCCGCCTTACGGGTGTAGGTGATGGTCAGTATCTGGTCGATGTCCGCTTTGCCCGTCCGCACCAGGTAGACGAATCGCTCCGCCAGCACCTGCGTTTTGCCCGACCCCGCCCCAGCAGAAACCACTACCGAGCGGTCTTCGGTCTCGACAGCCTGTCGCTGTGCTTCTTCCTCTATGGAACTGTGAGGAAGGTGTGTCATGGCGTTACTATGGTAACGCAGGGGCACGAGAGCTGTCAAACACCCGCAGGATGAGTGTTTGCGGAAAGCGGGCGATGGTTGGTCATCGTCCGCAGTCTACCCGGTACAATCTTCCTCTGCATGTTTTCCTACCCGTTGACGGAGTTCTGCCTTTTGGAGCGATTTTAGTCCATGCTGCATGAGCTGAGGTAACCGCAGCCGGGGCAGACCTGCTTGCATCCGTGTAACGGTTTTAGCGTGCAGCCGCACACAGGGCAGGCGAGGTATGTTTGCGCAGAGAGCGTCCCCGATGGGGAAGGCAGGGGTTCCTGCAAACGGGTTTGCAGTTCCGGCGTTGCCTTTTCCGGCGGGCGAGCCACCAGCGGGTATACGCGCGCCCGGTAGCCCTCTACGACCACGAGACTGGTCATCAGCTTCGCTTCTGGCAGCCGTTGCAAGAGGGCCTGCAGGATTTGTATGTGCACGCGCGGGCGCGGGTCGCCCGCTAAGAGCAGAATCGCTCCTGGACGCCAGCCCCCCTCGCGCGAGATTAGACGGGCGAACGCAGACGACGCGCTGACCAGCACGCGCCCCTCGCGCCAGGCGACTTGAACCAGTATCGTGTCTTCTGCTCCGCACAAGGCGGGGTCATCCCGTACCTCGCGCACATCGTGTTCCATCTTGCGCAGCCACGTGGCCACCTGTGCGCTGATCTGGCTATCCAGCAGCAGCTTCATCGCCGTCCTCCAACCTTTCCGCCGCAGCAAGCAACGCCAACCGAAGGTCTTCTTCGCTCAGCTGGGGATAGGCGCGCAGTATCTCGCGGTGGCTCATGCCCGATGCGAAGCAGCGCAGGATAAACGAAACGGGCATCCGTTGCTCGGGGATGCTGAGCACGCCCCCGCAGACGCCGGGCTCCTTGCGCACCCGCTGTCTAGCGTACAGACTCACAGGCGTCTCCTTGATAGAACACATCTGTATTACTATTCTACCCCTTTTGACTGACAAACAGGAAAGCTCGTTCTGGATCAACTTGTTCTGGCGAACGCAAAGCGTGTATAATGGCGTCGGTACTCTGGTCGAACGAACGGGAAAGACGGGATGGAAGGTGAACCGCTGATACTCTCTGTGGACGTTGGCACCACGAACATCAAAGCCGGAGTGGTAGAAGCGAGCGGTCATGTGTTGCAGGTTGCTCAGCAGGAGCTGCCCCTGGCGCGTGATGAGAACGGCAAAGCGGAGCACGACCCACAGCTGCTGTGGGATACCTTCTGCGCGGTAGCGCGAAGGGTTTCCAGCGGTTACAGCAGTCGGATAGGCGCGCTGGTGCTCTCCGCCTACCAGCTCAGCCTGCTGGCGGTAGACGAACGCGGCGAGCCGCTGACCGCAATCATTACCTTGCTGGATACCCGCCCCCAGCAGACGTATCCCCAGTTGCTGGAGCGAATGGACGCACGCCAGCTATATCAGCGCACCGGTTGTCCTCCGCTGTTTCACTACCCGCTCTCCAAAATCTTCTGGTTGAAAACAAACCACCCACACCTTTTCGAGAAAGCAAGGTGGTTTGTGGGGGCAAAGGATTACCTGATTTACCGTCTGAGCGGTCAGTGGGTGACGGAAGCCAGTTTGGGCACGGCAACGCAGCTGATGAATCTGTATACCCTGCAATGGGATGAGGTTGCGCTGGATGTACTGGGGCTGCCCCCGGCGAAACTGCCGACGCCGGTGGAGGCGAATAGCGTGCTGGCTGTCTTGCCGTCGTCAATGTGCGCCCAGCTGGGCGTAGCGGAAGGATGTCGTCTGGTACCCGGCGTGTACGACGGCGGCGCGGTGGCTATCGGCATCGGCGCGTTGCTGGGAGGGACGGGCGCAGTGAACCTGGGTACAACAGCAATGCTTCGGGTAGCCCTGTCCGAACCCGTACTGGATAGCGACCCCGCTATGCGGTTGCAGACCTGCTACCTCGCCTGCGGCAGATGGTTCCCCGGCGGAGCGATTAACAACGCAGGCGTCACCCTGCGCTGGCTGCGCGACAACGTGTTGCATATCGACTATGAAGCAATGAACCACGAGGCAAGCGGCGTTTGCGATACGGCAGGGCTGTTCTTCCTGCCTTTCCTCAGCGGCGAGCGCAATCCGCAAATCGGCAACGCCGCATCGGGCGTGTTTTTCGGGTTGCGAGGATACCACACACGCGGGCATATCGTGCGGGCAACAATGGAGGGAGTGTGCTTCGCGCTGCGCATCGTGTACGATGCCCTGCAGCAAAACGGGGTCGCCCCACAAGAGATACGCATTGGCGGCGGCGGCTCGCGTTCTCCGCTCTGGATGCAGACGATGGCGAACGTGCTGGGCGTTCCGCTGCAGGTCAGCCAGGTGGATGAGCCGGGGTTGGTCGGCTCCGCTATACTGGGCTATTCGGCGCTGGGTTTCTACCCGGATGCCGTGCAGGCAACGGAGGCGATGGTGCGCTCCGGAAGACAATATTTGCCTCAGGAGCAAGCCATAGCACACTATGAAAAGAAATACCACTTCTTTCGCCAGCTGATGCACGACCTGGCAGCAGCTTTCGCGCAACATGCATCGCTGTAGTCGCAGGCTGATAGACCGCTCAATGCCCTGCTGTGAAGCCTTGACATGGCGGACTGTAAGGTGAAGAAATCCTCTTGCCTACTCGTAGCGCAACGCCTCTATCGGGTTCAACCGCGAGGCGCGCCACGCGGGGTAGATGCCGAAGAAGATGCCCACCGCCGCCGAGAAGAGGAACCCCGCCGTCGCCGCCCAGAGGGGCAGGTGAGTGGTCAAACCCTCCCCGCCGAACAGCTTCGCCTGCTGGGTACCCCAGCCGATCAGCAGACTGGCGCCCCACCCCAGCAGGATGCCGATAATCCCGCCCACGCCGGAGAGTGTCATTGACTCGATGAGGAACTGCAACAGGATGTCGCGATTGCGCGCGCCTACCGCCTTGCGGATG
>JANWYZ010000130.1 GCA_025054895.1 bacterium
CACCTTCTTCGGCGTGTTCACCTCCACTTTCGTCGCGAAGCAGGAGGAGATGCTGGCGCAGGTGATTGTGCTCGCTGCCTTCATCGCGCCGATTATCGATATGGGCGGGAACACGGGTAGCCAAACTGCGACCCTAGTCATCCGTGCAATGGCGCTGGGACAGTTGCGCTCCGCTTGGCGCGACTTCCTGCGCGTCGTGAAGCGCGATGTCCCTGTGGCTATCGGATTGGGAGTGACTATCGCCCTGCTGGAGGCGATACTCGCCTACCTGTCTAAAGGCGTGGGGATGACCGTGTTGCTGATTGTGGGGCTCTCCATGCTCACGGTCACCGCACTGGGCAGCCTGATTGGCATCGCCTTGCCCTTCGTGGCGCGGAGGCTGGGGGCTGACCCCGCTACCCTGAGCAGCCCTGTCATCACGTCGATCATGGACCTGCTCGGTGTGATGGTGTACTTCGGCTACGCCTACCTGTTCTTGAAGCCGTTCTGAGATGCAGGGGCTGCCCGACGCAGCCCCTTCCTGCCATCTCTTACCGATGAGAGTGTTCGTTGCAGGACGACCGTACTCAGGAGGACAACGGGTTAACCGTCATGATGATTACTGTGAGTGCATTTAGAAACCATTCGCTCCGCCTGAGCAAGGACGAAGCATCTCCGCACAGGCTCAGACCGAGATTCTTTGCTCCGCTCAGAATGACAAGAGGCGCACTAACGTGCGCGACTACCAGCACGAAGGTGCACCTGACGAACTCTTCAGCTTGTAGTGAAGCATGTGAGTGCTTCCCCTTGACAGACAGAGTAGACTTCAGAATGACAGAGGGGCTGGAGGGCGAGGCTCCCGCCGAGCCGGTGGGTTTTAAGCGGCGCGACGGAGCGCGACCCTCCAGGGGTGTCATGCTGAGCCGAAGGCGAAGCATCTCGTGGTATGACCAAATCGAGATTCTTCGCTCCGCTCAGAACGACAAAAACGAGTTAGAATGACAGACAATGAGAATGATAGCGAGGCGAGGAACATCCTCCTCATAGAACCCCGTTAACAGCACAACAAGCCGCTTGCTGTCTTTTGGCTTTGCTCGCCTTGCTCTAATTATGTTAAAATGAAGTACAGAAAGATTTTGGAGCGTACATCTCCCCTGCGGAGGGGTAGCGGCAAAAAGCGGAGACGAACATGCCCATTGCGGTTGGTATAGCGTTCAAGCGGGTGGCGCGTTCCTACTGGTTTGACCCCGCTGGTTACGAATTGAAGGAGTGGGATAAGGTGATTGTGGAGACCACGCGCGGTCAGGAGCTGGGTACGGTGCGCATTCCACCGCGCGAGGTGAGCGAGGGAGATTTACAGGCGCCGCTAAAACCTATCCTGCGCCCCGCCTCCCCTGAGGACCTGGAACAGCACAAAGAGAACCTCTACATGGCAAAAGAGGCGATAGGCATCTGCAAGCAGAAAATCGCCAGGCACGGTTTGCCGATGAAGCTGGTGCATTCGGAGTATGCCTTTGACCGCTCGCAGCTGACCTTCTATTTCGTCGCGGAAAACCGCGTGGACTTCCGCGAGCTGGTGCGCGACCTTGCTGCCACTTTCCGCACGCGCATCCTGCTGATGCAAATCGGTCCGCGCGACCAGGCGAAGATGATGGGCGGAATCGGTCCCTGCGGATTGACGCTGTGCTGTAGCACCTTCCTGAAAGAGTTCACGCCTATCTCGATGAAGATGGCGAAGGACCAGAGTCTGTTTCTCAACCCCGTGAAATTCTCTGGGGTGTGCGGCAAGTTGATGTGCTGTTTACAGTACGAGCATGACATGTACAAGGAGACTCGCACGCGCCTGCCGCGTATCGGCGAGATGGTTGTTACGCCTCGTGGCGAAGGACGGGTCAACGACCTCAATATCCTGAAGGAGGAGGTCATGGTGGAGTTTCCGGGCGGCGCAATAGCCACCTATCCTGCTTCGCAACTGCAGTGGGAGAAGCAGGTCACCGGTTGCGCCTGTGCAGCCGGCGGCGCATCTGAGATGGCTGAAGAAGAGGTACTTGTAGACGAGGAGGTGCCGGATACCGATGCCTATCTATGAGTTTCGCTGTAAAGGATGTGGACAGAAGTTCGAGCAGAGGTTTTCGAGCGCCGACGTATCAGGGGTGGCCTGCCCTCAATGTGGTTCGTCGGAGGTATCACGCCTCATCTCATTGTTTTTTGCGCTGAAGGCGAGCCGGGATATGGAGGTAGCAGGTTGCGACCGGTGTGCAGGCAACCCACGCGCTTTCTGCGAGCCGGGAGGATGCTCCGCCTGTGAGTGATACACCGTGCGCAGAGTGAGTCGTGAACGATGGATGCATCTGTATACGGCGGCTGATGCGGCGGAAGGCAACATTGTGCTGAGCCTGCTGCGCGAGGCGGGTATTCATGCCATGTCGCGTCCGCAGGGGCATATTTACGTGCAATGGACAAGCCCCGTGGATATCTTTGTGCCTCAGGAGGAACTGGCGCGGGCGCAGCAGGTATTGAGCGAAGCACAGGAGGCTGCCGAACCTGAAGAAGGAGATAGCGGACATCATGGGCAGTGAAAAAGCGTACTATATCACCACACCGATTTACTATGTAAACAGCTCGCCGCACATTGGCAGCACATTGACCACGCTGGCGGCGGACATGCTGGCGCGTTACCAGAAGATGCAGGGACGCACAGTGTGGTTTCTTACCGGAACCGATGAGAACGCGATTAAGGTACACCGCGCCGCGCAGGAGCGGGGCATGCCTACGCAGCAGTTTGTGGACGAACTCGCTGCCGAGTTTCAACAGGCGTGGAAAGTAATGCACATCGAGTACGACGACTTCATCCGTACTACCGAGCCTCGTCACGTGCGCGTGGTGCAGGAGTTCTTCCGCCGGATGCAGGAGAACGGTGACATTTACAAAGGTGTCTATGAGGGCTGGTACTGCGTCTCCGATGAGACCTTCTTCGCTCCCTCCGATGTAGGCGATGACCGCCTCTGCCCGAATGCCGAATGTCGTCGTCCGTTGCAGTGGGTGCAGGAAGAAGACTACTTTTTCCGCCTTTCGGTATACGGCGACCGCCTGTTGCATTATATCGAGGAGTATCCTGACTGGCTGGAGCCAGAGTTTCGCAAGAACGAGGTCATTGCCTTCATCAAGCAAGGGCTGCGCGACCAGAGCGTTACCCGCGCCAACCCCGGCTGGGGCATTCCTGTGCCCGGCGAGCCGGATAAGGTCATCTATGTGTGGTTCGACGCGCTGATTAACTACGTCTCCGCTACCGGCTGGCCCGACGATATCGAACGCTACCAACGTCTGTGGCCCGCAGTGCATCTGATGGGCAAGGAGATTTTCGTGCGCTTCCATGCCACCCTGTGGCCGGCGATGCTGATGTCGCTTGGTTTGCCCGTTCCAGAGCGTATCTTCGGACACGGCTGGTGGACTATCGGCGGCGAGAAGGGCAGTAAGTCCAAGGGCAACCTGCCCCATCCGGTGCAGCTCGCGAAAGACATCGCTTCATGGTCTGGGGCAGAGTTCGATATCGCCGTGGATGCCGAGCGTTATCTGCTGATTCGCGAGATGCAGTTCGGTCTGGATAGCGAGTTCTCGGAGGAGTCCTTCCGCAAGCGGTATAACAGCGACCTCGCCAACGACCTGGGCAACCTGCTCAACCGGACGCTGAATATGGTATGGCGTTATGCGCAAGGGCGCGTGCCCAAACCATTGCAACAGAGCGGCGAGCTAGCGGTTCTGGCGGAGGATATCGTCAGAGGTATCGCGGAAGAGGTGTACCGCTTCCGTCTCAACGGCGTGCTGGAACAAATCTGGCGCATGGTGTCGCGCCTGAACAAGTATCTGGACGAACAGGCGCCGTGGAGTCTCTACCGTAACGGCGAGGCGGAGCGTGCGCATAGTGTGTTGTACGATGTGCTGGAAGGCATTCGGCTGTGCGCGCTGTGGCTTGCGCCCGCGATGCCTGTGGCATCTGCTCGCATCTGGGAGCAGCTGGGCATCGATGCTCAGCCTGTGCAGGCAAGCTGGCAAACGGAGAGCCAGTGGGGGCGACTACAGCCGGGCTCTGGTGTGCAGCAACCTCGCCCGCTCTTCCCGCGCATTACTGAGGAATCGTTGATAGCGACAACGGAAAAGGAGACCAAGATGGAACAGGGCAATTTGATAACCATTCAGGATTTTCAGAGACTGGAAATCCGGGTCGCCGAGGTCAAATCGGCGCAGCCCGTGCCGAATACATCCAAATTGCTGCAGCTCACCGTAGACATCGGCGGCGAGCAGCGCACGCTGGTGGCGGGTATTGCTGAGACCTACCGCCCTGAGGATGTAGTTGGTAAACAGATTGTCGTGTTGACCAACCTGCAGCCGGCTACCATTCGCGGCGTGCAGTCGCAGGGCATGTTGCTGGCGGCAGAGGTAGACGGCAAAGCCATCCTGCTCACGCCGGAGAAGCCCGTGCCACTCGGAAGCAAGGTGCGGTGAGATGCTACAGGCATCCAATCTAATTGGCAGGCGCGTGATGGTATGGTCGCGCGCGGGAGGAACGGAACACCGCGACGAGGGCATCTTGCGTGCGATGACGCCTCAGTGGGTTGTTCTGGAGAACGATAAAGGCGAAGTGCTGATGTTCCCGATGGTATCAGTGCGGCTGGTGAAGGTGTTTCCACAATCCGACCGCCCAGTGCGATAGAGGTACAGCATGTCCACCGTCGCTGTCGTGCTGGCAGGGGGCGAGAGCCGTCGCATGGGGCGCGATAAGGCGCTACTCGAGTGGCATGGTCGTCCTTTACTGGAGCACGTTCTTGGTCGCTTGCGAGGAGCTTTTGAGAAGCTGGTCGTGGTAGGCGGTCGGATAGAGTGGGTCAGATTACCGGATGTGCTGTGGATACCGGATGAGGAGCCGGGAGCGGGGGCAGCAGCCGCTATATTGACCGCCCTGCGTCATCTGCAGCAGCCCTGTTTCGTGTGCGCCTGCGATATGCCGTTCGTACATGCGGAGATGGGCAGGTGGTTGGCCGAGAAGGCTTCAGGCGCAACGGCGCATGTGCCCCGGTGGCAGGGGCAGGCGCAACCTCTGCACGCCGCATGGTTTCCGGGGGCGACGCCTTTTCTGCACGAGAGCCTGCAGATGGGCGAGAGCGCTCTCTGGCGTATCCTGCAGCGCATGGGGGAAGCGGGTACACTACAATGGGTGGATGAAGAAGCGGTGCGTCGCTTCGACGCCGAAGGGAGATGTTTCGTGAACCTGAACACACCGCAGGAGTGGCAGGCGTGGCAAAACTCAGCCACATAGACGAGCAAGGCGAAGCGCGTATGGTAGACGTGAGCGCCAAAGGGGAGACAGTGCGTACCGCTACGGCGCAGGCAGTGGTGCGTCTTTCGCCGCGTCTCCTGGAACTCGTACGTACCCATTCATTAGAAAAGGGCGATGTGCTGGCGGTAGCGCGTGTGGCAGGTGTCATGGCAGCCAAGCGCGTAGGGGAGATTATTCCGCTATGTCATCCGCTACCCATTACCCATGCCGACGTGCAGTTCGAGTTCCTACCCGAAGGCTTGCGCATTGTAGCGAGCGCGTCGGTAGTGGGGCGCACCGGGGTAGAGATGGAGGCGTTGACCGCCGCTTCGGTCGCCGCGTTGACTGTGTACGACATGTGCAAAGCGGTGGATAGAGGTATTACCATTACCGATATCTGTTTGCTGGAGAAGGCGGGCGGCAAGTCGGGCACGTACCGACGGGAAGGAGGTGAGAACCGCCTATGAAAAAGGAGATTATCGTCAATGTGGGCAGTCGGGAGACGCGCATCGCCGTGCTGGAGGACGAGCGGCTGATGGAGCTGTTTGTGGAGCGTGAGGAACGCATCGTGGGCAGTATCTACAAGGCGCGCGTGGCGAACGTACTGCCCGGCATGGACGCGGCGTTTGTGGATATCGGGCTCGAGCGCAATGCGTTTCTGTATGTGGGCGATATCCTGCCCGAAAGCGGCGACGAAACCCCCGCTCCCGCGTCGCTGCGTCGTTCCGCGCTGCGCAACCGCAACATCAGGGAGATTCTGCGCGTCGGTCAGGAGATTTTAGTACAGGTGACCAAAGGACCGCGAGGCACGAAGGGCTGTCGCGTCTCCACACGCATCACCCTGCCCGGCAGGTATGTGGTGTTGACTCCAGAAGGCGAGCATCTGGGCGTCTCGCGGAAAATCACCGACCCCAAAGAGCGCGAACGGCTCAAGCGGTTGGGGCGTGAACTGCGACCAGAGGGATTTGGGCTGATTATCCGCACCGAAGCAGAAGACAAAAGTGAAGAGCAGCTGCTACAGGATATCGAGTGGTTGCTCGAGCAGTGGCGCGTGATTCAGGAATCCGCCCGTAAAGCGAAGGCGCCTGCGTTGATTCACAAAGACTATTCGCTGTTGTACAAAACCGTGCGCGACATTTTCAGCTCCGATACCACGCGCCTGGTGATCGACGACCCAGAAGAGTATCAACAGGCGGTAGAGCTTGCCAGTCGCTTCGCGCCCAAGCTCAAGTCGCGTATCGAACTGTACGACAAGGATGAACCCATCTTTGACCACTTTCGCATCGAGCAGGAGATTGACCGCCTGATGAAGCGGCAGGTTTTCCTTAAGTCAGGCGGTTACCTGACGATAGATGAGACTGAGGCGCTGACCACCATCGATGTAAACACCGGCAAGTTCACCGGTAGCACCAGCCTGGCGGACACTATCCTCCGCACGAACATCGAAGCCGCCGAGGAGGTGGCACGACAGCTTCGTCTGAGAGACCTGGGTGGGATTATCGTGATTGACTTCATCGATATGAGCAGCTCGCACGACAGGCAGCAAGTGATGCGCACTTTAGAGCGCGCCCTGAAACGTGACCGCGCTCGCACCAAAATCAGCCATATCAGCCCGTTGGGGCTGGTGCAGATGACACGCAAACGCACAGGCGAGTCGGTAGTGGAGTTGCTGATGGAACCGTGCCCCTATTGCGGCGGAAGAGGGCGTATCATCGCCCCCGAATCGGTGAGCATGGACATTGAGCGTGATCTCACCCGTCGCGCCTCTGCCGAGCACGCCGAAGCGTATCTGGTGATTGCCCACCCCAAAGTGGCGGAACTGCTTATCGGTCCCGAAGGCGAGAATGTGGACGATATGGAGCACGCCTTGCACTGCGCTATTTACGTGCGTAGCGAGCCCGACAAACACCTGGAAAGCTACGACATCCGTCCGGGCACGATGGCGGATTTCGACCGCGCCTGGCTGGGCTATCGGCGCGCGCAGGTGGTGGAGTGTTTAGTGGAGCCGTCCTTGCTAAGCGCGAACGGCAGTATGAAGTTTATCGGGTGGGCGGACGGCTTTTTGCTGGACCTGACCGACGGCGCGGAGTATGCGGGTCAACGGGTGAAGGCGCGATTGCTGGATGTGCGTCGCTCTTTTGCCTTCGCGGAAGTGATACCGTCTGTGCGTCCGCTGGACAGGAGCGAGATACCTTAGCTCACAGCCTCGCAACCGTCAGTCCGCCGTCCACCAGAATCACCGCGCCGGTGGAGTAGGGCAGGTCGCCTCGCGCCAGCATCGCTACCGCCTTGCCTATATCCTCCGGCGTGCCCCAGCGCGGTTGCAGTGTTAATCCTTCAGCGATCAACCGGTCATAGCGCTCCTGCACCGGAGCGGTCATGTCGGTGCGGATGATGCCAGGGCGTACCTCGTACACAGGGATGCCGAACTCTGCCAGCCGAACCGCCCACAGCTGCACCGCCATCGACAGCCCCGCTTTGGAGATACAGTAGTCTCCGCGGTTGGGCGAGGCTACCGTCGCCGAGATGGAGGTGATAAACACGATGCAGGCGGAAAAGCCGGAGTCTGATCCCTTTTGTTCTATCATCCAGCGGGCGGCGGATTGCGTCAGGAAGTAGGGCGCCTGCAGGTTGATTCGAATGAGCCGTTCAAAGCTCTCCTCGCTCGCTTCCAGGATGTCCGCCCGCACCTGCGGCGCGACGCCTGCATTGTTCACCAGCACATTCAGCCGACCGAACCGCTCGCGCACCGCCTGTACCAATCGATGGCGCCCCTCTGGCTGGGCGATGTCTGCCTGAACATACTCGGCAGGCGCACCCAGGCCCCGTAGTTCCTGCAGCACCTCCGCGACCGCCTCAGGCGGGCGGACGCCGTTGAGCGCAAGCGCATACCCCTCTTGCGCCAAGCATCGCGCAATGCCCAGCCCGATACCTCGTGTGCCGCCTGTAATGAGAGCCACCAGGTGCATTCTGCTTACCTCGCGAATGAAATGTCTCTTTGGTTATACTCCACGCAGTGAGGCATCTGGAAGATTCTTCACCCCGCTCAGGATGACAGCAGAGAACAGGGTTACCCTTATCCGGTTGAGCATTAGCGAAGCATCCTGCTCTTCCTCCTGTCATGCTGAGCCGAAGGCGAAGCATCTCAAGATTCTTAGCTGCTCTGTTAGTATAGACGCGAAGAAGAGGAAAGCGATGCACCTTTCGCACACATTCCACAGGGATCTGGTTGCCCCTCACTCGCTTCAGAACAACAAATGGGTCGGAGAGCAGCGTTCCGTCCGAGCCGTCGGGTTTTCAATGGTCGCGACAGAGCGCGACCCTCCAGTGGCACGCGCATCCTGCGCGTGGCTCATGGGCGAGACGCCCATGCTACGAACATCTTCAGGTCGCGACAGAGC
>JANWYZ010000131.1 GCA_025054895.1 bacterium
CGAGGCAAACCGCTGCAACCGATAGTGGAGGCGATTGCTGAGGCTCAGGAACAGGTGGACAGTGTTGCCAATGTGGAGTCGCTGATGCAGGTGGAAGGGCAAGCGCGCGAAGCGTACTACAGCGCATTTGACCTCATCCTGGAAAATCCCGACTTTGCCTTCGAGGGGAGGAGCCGCCGCCCGCCCGCCAACCGCCTGAACGCGCTCCTCTCTTTCGGCAACAGCCTGATGTACACGCTGGCGCTTTCCGAAATCTACCGCACTCATCTTGACCCCCGTATCGGCTTCCTGCACGCTACCAACTACCGACGGTTCTCGCTCAACCTGGACGTAGCGGAGGTGTTCAAGCCTGTGCTGGTAGACCGCACGGTGCTCACGCTCATCAGCTTGAAACAGATACAACCTGAACACTTCGGCGAGGAACTGGGGGGAGTCTACCTGGACGAAGAGGGCAGGAAACGGTTTCTCCAGGCATGGGAGGAGCGATTGCAAAGCACTTTTCAGCACCGCCGGCTCAAGCGCAACATATCCTACCGCACAGCACTCAGGCTGGAACTGTACAAGATAGAAAAACATCTTATGGGAGAGAAGCCCTATGAGCCGTTTCGGGTGTACTGGTAACATCTTCTCTCGCTCTTGCAGGAAAAGCACCGGAGACGGCGCGAAGGGCAGGAACACGCAGAAGCCTTCAGGCAGAAGGGGTGCAGGAAGAAGAGAGTGGTGCCGACGGGGGGACTCGAACCCCCAAGCCCGTTCGGGCACTAGACCCTGAACCTAGCGTGTTTACCAATTTCACCACGTCGGCATCCGTCTTTATATATACACCCATTGCCGCACGTTTGTCAAGCGTTTCTTCCGCTTCCGCACGCAAATTTTATTCCAGCGGCACGACCTTGCGCAGTATCTCTCCGCTCTCGCGGGCAAGCACCGTAACCGAGGTGACGCCGTTACGTAGTAGATGCTCTCTCGCCATCTCGATGCCGAAACCGACCTGTTCCACACGGTGGCTGTCGTCGCCAAAGCAGAAACCGATGCCCATCTGGTGCGCCATCTGTACCAGCCACGAGGCGGGGTAGGGTTCTCCCAGTCCCTTACGGTAACCGGCAGTATTCACTTCCAGAATGCCGCCTGTTTGGCGAACCGCTTCCAGAGCTTCTTCCGCCGCGCGGCGTACCGCAGGCGTGTTTAACGCCCCAAACCGACGCCCATGTAGCTTAATCAGGTCAAAGTGAGCTACTACCTCTGGACGCAAAGCGTCTACCATCTGTGCGAGGGTGTGGTAGTAACGCGCCACCAGTGATTCCAGCCCACCACATGCCTCCATCGCTCGTGCGAAATCCTCTGCGCTACCGTCAATGGAGATTTCATCGACATAGTGTACCGAGCCGACAATGTACTCGAAGCGGTAACGCTGGCGATATCCCTGCATCAGCTGTACATACGAGGCGACGGGAACCACTTCGATCTCGAAGCCCCTGAGCACAATCAGGCGGTCGGCAAACTCCTCTACCAGCGCAGGCAGAGTTTGGGCGTATCGCTCGAAGTCATGGATAATCCTGGGTACATCCCAACCCCGCGCCACTTCGTTCGGATAGAGGAAACGCGCCTCTACTCGCGGAGCGTGTTCTGTTACACCGAAAGTGTGGTAACCTGCTCGCACCGCCGCCTGTAACATCTCCTGCAGGGACGACTGTGCATGGTCGCAGAACTCGCTGCTGTGCCCGCCGTGCAGAGAGAACATCCAGGTAGCGCCGCCTAGCGACATAGCTCCTGCCACAGTGCGCGGTAGTAGCGCATGAACCGCTCGATGTCTGCGACGCTGGTGGTCTCCAGACCCGGAATCTCAGCCAGCGTGTAGCGGTTGTATCCGATGCCCTTGAGCAGTCCGAACAGTTCGCGCCAGGGGTAGTTGTTGGTGAGTTCTGTAATGTGGCACGAGCGGATGTACGTTTTCAGCAACTCAAAGCTCTCACGTACGCTCCCCCCCTTGATATCAGTTGGGTTCGAGTTCCACGTGATACCCACGCTGGGGTGCGCGCAGTGTTGCATAATCCGAGCAATGTTTGCGGGTTCCTGCGTTCCCTGCCCATGCACTTCCAGCCAGATTTCTACGCCGTTCTCAGCTCCCGACTGACCGCATTCTACCAGCGCCCTGCCGATTTGCTCCAGCGTCTTCGCGACAGGAACACCTTCAGGCAGCGCGTTTGGACGCACTTTCACACCTTTTGCGCCCACATCCCGCGCCAGCTCGCAGAAACGCTTGCAGGTTTCGATATTCTCGCGCACGACAGCGGCGTCTGGAGAGTGAAACTCGCACACCGTGCCCAATCCCCACAACACGATACCTGAGTCCTCAAACTGCTGGCGTATCTCTTTGCGTCTGGCTGCACCAATGTCGGGTTCTACGCCGTGGGCGTGGGTCGTACGCAGTTCTACCGCTGCGAAGCCAGTTGCTCTGCACCTGGCGATGAGTGTGGGCACATCCCAGCTGCGAGCGAGGTTGTAAGTGACCAGTCCCAGTTGGAACGCGGGCTGCCGTGGGATTGATTGCGCCGAAGACGCGGAAGCGAACGCGGCGGCTCCAAACATCATCATGCTCCCCTGGATAAACTCTCTCCGGTTCATGGTGGTCTCTCGCGTTAGTATGTCTCACGATTCATTTAGCAGTGCAGGAGGTGACATCCTGCATGGGGTCAGGAAGATGGAAGATCACAGTGGATGCGGATGTTCGCCACAGATAGCACAGGAAGCGGTCCGGTTACAGCTCCAGAGCGCGGCACACAGCTTCCATCTCCGGAGCTACATGTACCGGTGCGACGCGCGACGCCTCTAACGCTGTATCGGGGTCTTTCAATCCGTGTCCGGTGAGAGTCACTGTTACTACAGCAGGTTCGCGGAAGTAGCCCTGCTGCGCCAGTTTGCGCAGACCCGCAACAGGAGCGACGGAGGCAGGCTCTGCAAACACCCCCTCCAGTGACGCTACCATCCGGTAAGCCTCCAGAATCTCCTCATCAGTTACTTTCCCAATCAGTCCGCCCGACTCGTCACGTGTAGCAATAGCCTCCTTCCAGCTCGCAGGATTGCCAATGCGGATAGCGGTGGCTATGGTTTCGGGGTGTTCCACAACACACCCATCCACCAGAGGCGCAGCGCCCGCAGCCTGAAACCCCAACATCTTCGGCAGACGAGTACTCCTCCCCCGCAAATAGTACTCCTTATAGCCCTGCCAGTAGGCAACGATGTTGCGGGCGTTGCCCACAGGTATTGCATGATAGTGGGGGGCGTCGCCCAACTCGTCACAGATTTCAAAGGCGGCGGTCTTCTGCCCTTCCCCGCGATAAGGATTAATGGAGTTGACGATAGTAATCGGGTACTCGGCGGCAACCTGCTGTACCATCTCCAGCGCGGCGTCGAAGTTGCCATCAATGGCGATGACTTTCGCGCCGTGCATCAGAGCCTGCGTGAGTTTGCCCAGCGCTACCTTGCCGGAGGGAAGCAGCACGTAACAGCGCATTCCCGCTCGCGCGGCGTACGCAGCAGCAGAAGCGGAGGTGTTGCCTGTAGACGCACATATCACCGCCTGCACTCCCTCCTCTGCCGCTTTGGAGATAGCCAGCGTCATACCGCGGTCCTTGAAAGAGCCGGTCGGATTGGCGCCTTCGTATTTCAAGTAAATCTGCAGATGAGAAGATATCGCTTGTGCAAGACGCGGCGCGGGGATTAGTGGCGTCTCCCCCTCTAACAAAGTGACCACCGGGGTGCGCTCGGTGACGGGCAAAAACGGACGGTATCTGGCGATGATTCCTTTCTTCATACCATCACATGTTATCGGTAAGTGAGGAAACCCTATGGAGGGTTCTGGTGAGCCGGGTGGGATTCGAACCCACGACCCTCGCCTTAAAAGGGCGATGCTCTGCCTGCTGAGCTACCGGCTCGAACCGCTTTATTCTACCCGAATTTCTACCCGAAGTCAATCGCGACGGAGGGCATCCGAACAATGGTGGATGTGAAGGCATCATTGCGGTATGAAACGACGACGTTACACTCCCAGACCAGCGCTCCACGCCTTCAGCGGCGTAACTCCACGCGCTTATCCAGCGCTTCTGCCAGCACCCCCCTGCTCCAGAGTAGGGGAAGACCCCGCACCTGTCCAGAGCCGCTCATCCTGACACTTGCCCTGTCGCGCACGCAGTGCGACGGTATGTGGGGCAGTGTGTATTCTATATATGGTGCTCGCGTTATATGGTGCTCGCGTTACTCCATAGACGTCTCGAACGTCCTCTCCGCGAATTGACTTCTGTCGGCGTATGTGCTAAACTATCATGGTGCGCTAGCTAATGCATCGCCTTCTGCCGTTGTGCCGTTGTCCCCCCGGGGACAACCGTAGAACGGCACGGAGACGGTGAAGCGAGGCGGCGCACCACTATCCCAACCGCAGAAAGGGGGAAAAGCACGGAGAATGCCTCTAACCAAAGAGCAAAAAGCCGAGATTATTCGCAAATATCGGCGCTTCGAGGGCGACACCGGCTCGCCCGAAGTGCAAATCGCTCTGTTAACCGCGCGCATCCAGCTGCTCACCGAACACCTGCGCCACCACAAACATGACTACCACACTCGGCGTGGGCTGATGATGCTGGTTGGAGAGCGCAAACGATTGCTCGACTATCTGGCTCGGCAGGATATTCAGCGCTACCGCGCGCTGGTGAGCTCACTGGGCATCCGCAGCAAGCAGTAGCGGTTACCTGTGTAGCCAGAAGCGAAGACTGAACCAAGAGGAGTCCCATCTATCTATGATACACACCGTCGAAGTGGAAGTCGCCGGTCAGCTCATCCAGATTGAAACCGGTCGTGTCGCCAAGCAGGCAAATGGTGCCGTTCTCGTACGTTCGGGCGATACTATTGTGCTGTGCACCGCCACCATGAGCAGGGAAGCGCGCAGCGATATCGATTTCTTCCCGCTGGTGGTGGACTACGAAGAGCGCAAGTACTCTGTCGGGAAGATTCCGGGAGGGTTCGTCAAACGAGGTGGACGCCCCAGCGACAAAGCGGTGCTTACTGCCCGCCTCATCGACCGCCCCCTGCGTCCCCTGTTCCCCAGTGGGATGCGCAACGAAGTGCAGGTCATCGCCATGCCGCTCTCGGTAGATAACGAACACCTGCCAGACGTGCTTTCCATTATCGGTGCCTCCGCCGCACTGACCATTTCCAACATCCCATTCAACGGTCCTGTCGGCGCCGTGCGCATCGGGAAGGTAAATGGCGAGTTAGTCATCAATCCCTCTTTCGAACAGGTGGAAAACGGCGACCTGGACCTGGTGGTTGCCGGCACGAAGGACTACGTGGTGATGGTGGAAGCGGGCGCGAACGAAATCAGCGAGGCGGAAATCCTCGAAGCGCTGGACCTCGCCCATGAACATATCAAGCCGATTTGCGCTGTGCAGGAAGAGCTCGCTGCAAAGGTGGGCACAGTGAAGGCGGACATCCCATTCTACGCCGTACCAGAGGATATTCTGACCCGCGTGCGCGAGCAATTCGCCGAGCAGGTGCTGCAAGCCATCCAGCAGCCCGACAAGTCGGCACGGGAGGAAGCCATCGAACTGCTCAAGGAGGAGATAGTGCAGGCGTTGCTACCGGAGTATCCGGAGCAAGAGACCGACCTGCGCGAAGCCGCCGAGAAAGTAGTCAAAGAGCAGGTGCGCCGACTTATCCTTGAGCACAAGGTGCGCCCCGATGGTCGCAAGTACGACGAAATCCGTCCTATCAGCTGCATGGTCGGACTGTTGCCAAGGGTGCATGGCTCCGCTCTGTTCACACGCGGACAAACGCAGGTGCTTACCAGCGTCACGTTGGGTCCGATGGAAGAAGCGCAGATTATCGACACGCTGGAAGAGGACGGTTTCAAGCGCTACATGCACTTCTACAACTTCCCGCCTTACAGCGTGGGCGAGACGCGCCCCCTGCGCGGCCCCGGCAGGCGTGAAATTGGTCATGGCGCACTGGCAGAACGCGCCCTGCGCCCCATGATTCCGCGCGAGGAAGAGTTCCCTTACGCTATCCTGCTCACCTCGGAGGTGCTGGAATCGAACGGCTCCACCTCGATGGCGAGTGTCTGCGGCTCTACTCTGGCGCTGATGGACGCCGGAGTACAGATTAAGGCGCCTGTCGCCGGTGTGGCCATGGGTCTGATGACGCAAGGCGACGAATGGGTGGTGCTGAGCGACATCCAGGGTATGGAAGATTTCTCCGGCGACATGGACTTCAAAGTTGCAGGCACTGCCGGAGGCATCACCGCCCTGCAGCTGGATACCAAGATTTCTGGCATCCCGCGTCCGGTGTTCGAGAGCGCGCTGGAGCAGGCGCGACAGGGCAGGCTGTACATTCTGGAAAGGATGCTCGAAACCATCGACAAGCCGCGCGAGTACATCAGTCCGTACGCGCCGCGGATTATCGTGATGGAGATTCATCCTGATAAAATCGGCGATGTCATCGGCCCCGGCGGGCGCATCATCAAGAAAATCATCGCCGATACGGGCACACGCATCCAGATTGAGCAGGATGGACGTGTGTACATCGCCGCTGATGACGAGGAGAGCGGGGAGCGCGCGCGCAAGATGATCGAGGACCTGACGCGCGATGTGCGCGTAGGAGAGACCTTCCTTGGAAAGGTCACTCGCACCTCATCGCTTGGGGTGTTCGTGGAAATCCTGCCGGGCAAGGAAGGGCTGGTACCTCTGTCTCAGCTTTCCGAGCAGCGCGTGCGCCGCGCCGACGAGCTGGTAAAAGTGGGCGACGAGATTCTGGTGAAGGTAGTGGAGATAGACAACCTGGGCAGAATCAACCTGAGCGCGCGCGGTTTGCACAATGTCTTTAGCGGTCAAGCAACAAGCCCAGCCCAGCAGCCCGGAGCACGCGCGGGCGGAGGACACGAACCTCCCACCTATGGGCGTGGCGGGGATATACGCCGCCACCGCGGCGACGACGATACGCCTCGAGCACGATTCCGTCCGAAACGCTAAGAACGGCGACGGAGTATAACCCCTCTCCCGCAGCTGCGGGAGAGGGAGGAGGTGAGGGATTTTCTGTGACATGCCTGTAGAGACCTTCACGCTGCCCAACGGTCTTCGTGTCGTCTGCGAACCGATGCCCGCTGCTTGCTCGGTAGCGGTAGGCGTGTATATCGGTACGGGCTCTCGTGACGAACAACCTTCCGAGTACGGCGTCTCGCACTTCATCGAGCATATCCTGTTCAAAGGCACGTTGCGTCGCGACTCGCTGCACATCGTGCGAGAAATCGAAGGGCGAGGGGGCTATATCAACGCCGAAACCGATAAGGAGTACACCGCCTTCTACGCGCGCGTGTTGCCTGAAGACCTCTCTGTCGCGTTGGATGTGCTCTCCGACATGCTCCTTTCACCCCGCTTAGACCCAGAGGATATCGAACGCGAGAAGCGCGTGGTCATCGAAGAACTGCGTGAACTGATGGACTATCCCGAAGAGTACGTGTACGACCTTTTCGCGCAAACGTTATGGTCTCGCCATCCGCTGGCGCATCCGGTTATCGGCACTGCACCTGCTATCCTCGCACTGGACCGCTCGCACATCCGCTCGGTGATGGAAAGGCGATACGTGGCTCCGAGCACGGTGGTATCGGTAGCAGGACAGGTGGATACCGGGCAACTGCTTCCTCTGGTGGAACGGTTTTTCGGCAACATGCCCGCCACTCAACCCAACACCAAATTGCGCACCGCGCGTACCACCATACGACAACGGCTGTTGCGCCACCCTACCCAGCAGGTGCACTTCTGTCTGGGCACAGCAGGATACAATCTGTACGATGAGCGCAAGTATACGCTGGCGGTGCTGGACACTTTGCTGGGAGGCAATATGAGCAGCCGCCTCTTTCAAGAGGTGCGCGAGAAGCGCGGGCTGGTGTATCAGATTAACACATCGGCGGCTGCATATCGCGAAGGAGGCTACTTCGCTGTGCATGCCAACTGCAGCCCCGACAACTATGCACAGGTACTGGAAGTTATCCACGAACAGCTGCGTCGGGTATGTGAGGGAGACCTGAGCGAAGAGGAGGTACAACGCGCCAAACATCAGCTGCGTGGAAGCCTGTTGATGAGCACCGAAAGCGTCAACGGACGCATGTCCGCTAACGCCAGAAGCGTGCTCTTTCACAGGCGCGTTATCACCGTGCACGAGATTATCGAGCAGGTGGAAGCGGTGGGTGCAGGAAAAGCTGTGGCGGTTGCACAGGAGGTCTTCGGCAACGGCAAGATGGCTCTGGCGGCTATTGGACGCTTCTCAAAGACAAAAGCATCGTCCGCGCGTAATACACTTTTGGCGGTTCAAGAAGGCTCCTGAGGCAGAACCAGACAAGTCGCACCGGCGGTTCACTGCGAGGCATTCCAGCGCAGACCAGATAAGTGGAGGAAAAGAAACATGCAGAACACAGACGACACTATTCGCGTCGCCGTTGCGGGGGCTTGCGGGCGCATGGGCAGACTGGTGGTGCAAACGGTGCTGAAGCAGCCTGACATGGCTCTGGTGGGCGCGGTGGATAAGCAGCACGTGGGCGAAGATATTGGCACAGTAGCGGTAGAGCATCCTGTCGGTGTCACTATTACTGATCACCTGCCCGAAGCGTTAACACAAACCCAGCC
>JANWYZ010000132.1 GCA_025054895.1 bacterium
CGTTATCCAATCCACATACCTCGGCAGGATCGCAACAGAACCTTTTCAGGCAAGCCCCTGCGCCATCTTTCCAGCCTGGATGATGTTCCTTCCTTTACCTACTCTGACCTCGTGCAACGAGCCAGTACTGTGGACGTCATCTGGTTCTCCAAAGGCTCAGACTACATGTTTCCTGAACGCATGTTCGAAATAGAGCATACAACAGATTTCCATAACTCCTTAATCAAATTCAGGCACTTCGTGTATTTCTCAGCGGAGTTCTTCATAGTCGCACCAGGTCATAGAGAAAGGGATTTTAGAGAGAAGTTGGAGCGAGACCACAGGGATCTACGTGAGCGCGTAAAGTTCGTCAATTATGAAACGCTGGTTAAGCTCTACACCAAGGACCTCGAGCGACAACAAGCATATAAAGAAGCAGGCATCGTTCCCCTTTAGCGGATATAATACAAAAGTTTTTTTATCACTTGCTTCTCAGGGTGTGTGAAAAAACGATAACACAACAGACGGTGCAAGATACCACCTCTACACACCAGCCTGTCCAGAGCAGGCTGCGGGCGATCAGGCTGGCTTCGTGAGGGGGCGGGCGCAAAGAGCAGGCGACAGCCGGAGGCGCAGTGGAAGGCGCGCAGCAAGACGACGGGCAGCTATGCCACACAGGAACTGCACGTTGCCTGGGGAATCGCCTGAAACGCACGGCTGAGCCATTGCAGCAGCAAAGGACGCCGGTTTGCCATAATCGCCACCACTTCATCATGCGACAGACGGGAAGGGCTGATTCCTGCAGCCCAGTTGGTGATGATAGCGACCGTGGCGTAACATATCCGCAACTCGTGTGCAAACACCACCTCCGGCACACCGGTCATACCCACTACATCTGCTCCCCAATGGGCGAACATCCGGATTTCAGCGGGAGTCTCATAGCGCGGTCCGTCTGCGCATAAATAGGTTCCGCCGAAGTGCACAGGCGCTTCCAGTGGTTCGGCGGTGCGCTCCAGAGCGTGTCGGATTTCGGGACAGTAAGCCTGTGTAAAATCGGTATGCACTACCTCGCCGGGGCGGTCGAAGATGGTGAGAGGCCTCTCCCGGGTGAAGTCGATGAAATCGCTGATGAGCACAAAGTCGCCCGGTTTCATCGCATGGTTCAGCGAACCTACTGCCGCAGTAGCGATAATGCGCGTCACGCCATACTGGTGTAAAGCCAGCATGTTTGCACGGTAGTTAATGCGATGCGGCGGCAGGGTATGTCCTTCGCCGTGTCGCGGGAGGAAGATCAGCGGGGTGCCGTTCAGATGCCCCTCCAGTATTGTCGCCTCGCCATGTCGGGTACACACTACGCGCTTGCGCTCCAGCATAAAGCCGGGCAAATCGCCCATGCCGGTTCCGCCTATCAGTGCAAGCATGGTGATCACCTTCCCTCCGTGTAAGACACTGTTCGCACTATACTATGCTCTTTCCTGTCCACCACATCCTTGCGCAAGGTGTGACTGCTCTCGTCCGCCCCCGTGTGAAATAGTTTGTTGCCCTGCTTGCTCCTCAACAAAGTCAGGCTCATTGTGCACGGCGTACGGCATCGTCCTCTGCGGACACCTTCTTATCAGGGGCGCAGGTCAGCGGTTGTGCTAGCGCCAATAATGCAAATCCACAGCCTAACACCGCATTGTTGTAGCAGGAAAAAGCTTCTTTTCTTGCGAAATACATCAATGATTATTCGGTTAACCGAACGAATGGGTAAATGGCAGCTGGAACACCACGCGAGCATAAAGAGAAGACCATCCGTCTCATCGTGCGGGGCGATGACATGGGTTCTTGTCATGCAGCGAACGAGGCGTGTATTTACTGCTACCAGCAGGGCATTATGCGCAGCGTGGAGGTAATGGTTCCCGCACCGTGGTACCCTGAAGCGGTGCAGATGTTGAAGCAACACCACGGTCTGGATGTGGGCGTGCATCTCACTCTTACCAGCGAGTGGGAAGGGTGCAAGTGGGGACCTGTCACTCGTGCGCCCAGTCTGTGCGACCGACGAGGGTATTTCTTCCCCACCACCAGCCAGCGAACCGATTTTCCGCCGAATACGGGCTTTTTGCAAAGCGGTTATCGCCTGGAAGAGGTGGAGGCGGAGCTGCGGGCGCAAATTGAGATCGCGCTGGAGGACATCAGACAGGTTTCGCATCTTTCCTGCCACATGGCTACGCCGATGGCTTCGCCGGATTTGCGCGAGCTCACGCAAGAGCTCTCGCGCGAGTACCGGCTGCCGCTGGAGCATGAAAAGGTGCGGTTTGCGGGACACCTTGGTGGGCAGGAGGCGGACGCGGAGCGCAAAGAGGCGATATTACTGGAGATCATCGACAACCTGACACCGGGCGACTGGCTGCTGATAGACCACCCCGGCTTGGACACGCCAGAGATGCAAGCCCTGTGGCACATCGGTTACGAGCACGTCGCGCAGGAACGCACGGCGGTAACTTACGCCTTCACCAGCGACAGGGTAATGAGACGCATCTGTGAACGAGACATCCAGCTGATTAGCTACGCAGACCTTCATCGAACGGAGTAGAAGCGGTTGGTATGAGCAAAGGCAGCCTCCTGAATCGGCTTTACCGTATCTCCAATCCCCCCTCTGCACGGAGCAACGGCTTTGCTGGCGGGGGCGCACGGACGTGTGTTCCGACGGGGGGACTGTTGATTCTGTTCCTCATAGTGGCGCAGTTAGCATTACCTGTGTGCGCTGAGGACAAAAACACTGTCACCATCCGTCTGGCGAACATCCCCTTGCGCAGCGCAACCGGGGTACAGAATCGGGCGGAACTTGCGGTGTTCGACGCCTTCTTTCGCAAACATCCCAACTACCGTTACGAGCGCGTTACTGGTCTTGCACTACCCGAAGGGCTGGCGGAGGCGCAACAGATGATGGCGTTTGCAGGCGACCGCGCCCCCGATGTGTTCGACCTCAGCATCCGGCAGGTGCAAAACTATATCCGTCAGGGGCTGATTCTGCCGCTGGACGACCTGATTCGGGAGTATCGCAAAAAGAACCCGCACTGGAAACCGCCTTCTTTAGGCTTAACCGAACACCACTACGACGCCGCACGCGGACCCGACGGCAGGCTTTACGCAATCGTCAGCGACTACTGGATTTTAGGACTGTGGTATCGGCGCGACCTGTTCGAAGAGGCAGGTATTGTGCCCCCTCGCCCGCCAAAGGACTGGCAGGAATACTTCGAGTTCGCACAACGGCTCACCTACCCCGAGAAACACGTGAAAGGCGCGCGATTCCAGACAGGGCAGTACGGAACCGCCATCCGCACCGGTTACACCGCCGGCTACATCTTTACCAACTTCGTGTACCAGGCGGGCGGCGATATGACCCTGCAGGAGCGCACCTGCCCTGTCGACGGCACAGTGAACGAGTTCAAACAAGAGGACAAGCAGTGCCGGTGTCGCAAGTGTGGACGAAGCCTCGCCGACCAGCCCCGTCGCTGGAAGGTGGCTTACGGACGCGAGCCGGGGCAACGGGCTTTGCGCTTCTACAAACGCCTGCGCTGGACGGAGTGGACGCGCTGTCCCGATTGCCAGACTCCCAACAACTTGCCGGTGGCGGTTTGCCCAACGTGCAAAGAGGAAAACCCTCTTCGCACTCCGGTAGAGCGGATGGGCTGCCGGGTGTGCGGCACAGTGATGCCGGTGAAGGCGGAGCAGACTCGCTTCCGCTGTAAGGGATGCGGGCGCGACCTGCACGGGCAGCCAGTATACACTGGAGTAGCGCGCATCGGGGGCAACCCTGTAGAGATGTTCCTGCGGGGCGAAATCGCCATGATGTTAGACCACATTAACCCGCAGGTAATCGACCAGGTGCTCACGCAGGGCGGTTTACGCCCCGACCAGATTGGCTTGGGGCCGCCGCCCAGCGCAGGCGAAGGCGGGGTGCGCGCCGCGCTGACTGGAGGACGCGCCTGGGTGATTAGCGCACGCGCCGCGCGTGACCCCAAAGTGCTTCAGGCGGCGTGGGAGTACCTGGTCTTCCGCTGTAGCGAAGAGGCGCAGCGAATCATGACCGAAGTGTACGTGAAGGGCGGCTACCCGCACCTCATCCGTCCGCAGATGCTGAGGAAGTTCGGCTTCACGGAAGAGTACGAGGATTACGAGCCCGCCTTCCGCCGGGCGATGGAGGAGGCTCCCAAATACGGGCGCATCCAGCCGCACGACCCGTACTACCAGCATGTAGAAGGACATGAGCTCGCAGTGCCCATCGACACCATCCTCTACGAAGGCGGACAGTACAAAGACCCCGCGAGGGTCATCCAGACCAGCATGAACGAGGTGAACGCCAAGCTGTACCGCGTAGTGCCGCCTGAAGTGGAACGCCGACGCAACTTCTGGGGTACGGTGCTCTTCTTACTCATCGCGCCCCTTGTACTGTATGGCTTTGTGTGGGCGATGCGCGAGCAATCGGAGGTGCATGTCGGCGCGTTAGAACAGAAGGCGACGCAGGTGGTTGGCACTGGTAAACGACGCAGGGTAACCACGATGCTGGCGTGGTCGCTGATGCTGCCTGCTCTGCTTACCGTGCTATTATGGCAGTACGTGCCGCTTATCCGCGGCACGCTGATGGCGTTCTACGACTACAAAATCTACGGCAACAGCCAGTTCATCGCGCTGGCGAACTTTATCGAGGTAATGACCAGCCCAGACTTCTGGAACTCCGTGCGGGCAACGGTGTTGTACGTGGGGCTGAACCTCGCCATCGGCTTCGTCGCGCCTATCTTTCTGGCGCTGTTGCTGCACGAGGTGCCCAGGGGCAAAATCCTTTTCCGCGTCATCTTCTACCTGCCAGCGGTCACCACCGGACTGGTAATCATGTTCCTGTGGAAGATGTTCTACGACCCCTCGCCTTACGGTTTCCTGAACCGCATCATGATGCCCATCCTGCACGCGCTGGGCGTGGTGTCGCCTGAGGTGAAGTATATCGACTGGTTGCACACGCCCGGGCTGGCGATGCTGTGCGTGGTGATACCCGGTGTGTGGGCAGGAGCGGGACCGGGCAGCCTCATTTACCTCGCTGCGCTGAAGACCGTGCCCGAAGACCTGTACGAAGCTATCGCGGTGGACGGCGGCAACTTCTGGCACAAGATGTGGTACATCATGTTTCCTTCGCTCAAGCCGCTCATCATGATTAACTTCATCGGCGCGTTCATCGGCAGCTTCCACGCCATGCAGAACGTGTTCGTCATGACCGGCGGTGGTCCTGCCAACTCCACAATGGTGCTGGGCATCCACATCTGGACGAACGCCTTCCTGTACCTGCGCTTCGGCTACGCGACGGCGATGGCGTGGGTATTGGGTTCCGCGCTGATCGGGTTCACCATCTTGCAGCTGCGCATCCTCAAGCGCGTGGAGTTCCGCGCGGCGCACGCGGTGGAGGGATGAGCGATGGCGCTGTTTGGACCCTGTGAACAACGCACGCTGACTGCTCGCGCAGTGTACGCTTTTATCTATACCGTGCTGATTGTCGGCTCGGTGACGATGATATACCCCTTCTTGCTAATGATAGGCGCGTCCATCACTACAGACACCGACTTCGACGACTGGCGCGTAGTACCCGCCTACCTGCGCGATGACACCGCGCTGTTCCGCAAATGGATGAACGACCGCTACGGCGCCGACTTCAACCTCGCCCGTCGAATCCACCGGCTGGACGTGACCAGCTTCCGCTTCCTGGAGAAGATACCCGACTACAACGTCAACGCCCCTGAAGTGCAACAGCGCGTCGAGGACTGGCTACAATGCATCCGCACGCTGCCCGATGAGTGGGTGAGGGCGCACTTCATCGACGACAGGCGCACCCGCCTGACCAACCAGCGATACGCTCGCTGGTTGATAGAGCGCTACGAGAACAACATCGAGGCGTTCAACAGGCGATACGGTACGGTGTACTCCAGTTTCCCCGAGGTCGCGCCTTTTGAGTACGACCTCACACACAAATCGCGCCGAGAAACCTCGCCGTTGCGCCAACTCTATCTCGAGTTTCGCCGTACGCTACCTGCACACGACCTGATGGCGGTGCTGGCGACCGACGGCTTCCTCGCCTGGGTCGAGCGGCACATCGGCGGGGTGGACGAGCTGAACGCCCTGCTGGGCACGAACTACGCCTCGCTGAACGACGTGCTCTTCCCCGCAGAACGCCCAGAAGACCCTCGCTGGCGCAAACTGTGGGACCGCTATGTGCGTGAACGGTTCCCTCTTCTGTTCGTAAGAGTAGAAGGCAAATGGGATGCACCGTGGCAACGCTTCCTCCGGGAGAGACACCCTCACCGTTATCGCGAGTTTGACCACCGCGTCACCGCGCCCGATCAGCCACAAATAGACCTCTCTCGCTTTCCGTCCACCCTGCCTCAGGACGACCTGCGCTTCGCCGACTGGGTGTTGTTCGTCGATACCGTTGTGCCACCGGAAGCCAAACGGCTGGTTACCGTAGAAGGACTGTGGCGAGAATGGTTGCGTCAAAAGTACGGCACGCTGCAGGCGGTAAACGCCGCGCACGGCACAGCGTGGACCAGCTGGGACCAGATTTTCCCCCCACGTGCCGAGACGGATGTGCTTACCTTCTGGCGCAACAAGGATGAAATCCGCCGCGAGTTCCTTACCCGTAACTATCGCCTCGTGCTGGATTACATCCTGTTTCACGGACGCGCCCTGTGGAACACCTTCGTGCTGGTGCTGATGACGGTACTGGGGCAGCTGACAGTGCAACCGCTGGCAGCATACGGACTGTCGCGCTTCAACCTGCCCTACGCGCACAAAATCCTGCTCGCCCTGCTGGCGACGATGGCGTTCCCCGCCGAGGTGGCGATGATCCCCAACTTCCTGCTGATAAAGGAGCTGGGCTTACTGAACACCTACTGGGCGCTGGTATTGCCTGGTCTGGCGAGCGGGATGGGCATCTTCTTGCTGAAAGGCTACTTCGACAGCCTGCCGCGCGAGCTGTACGAGGCGGCGATGCTGGACGGCGCGGGCGAACTGCGTATGTTCTGGAACATCACTATACCCCTTTCCATGCCCATTCTGGCGGTGATTGCGCTGGGCGCGTTTACCTCTGCCTACGGCGGCTTCATGTGGGCGTTCCTCGTGGTACAAAAGCCCGAGATGTGGACGATGATGGTCTTCCTGTGGCAACTGGGGCGTGAGAGCTACCCCTGGGTGTGGATGGCGAGTCTGGTTATCGCCGCCTTGCCCACCTTGCTGGTGTTCATCTTCGCACAGAAGATTATCCTGCGGGGTATCATTGTACCGACGATGAAGTAACGGACTGTGCAATCTGGAGGAGGCTCAGTATGCAACAGGTCACCACCACCACAGGCAAGGTGGCTCCCGAACGACTGGACGTCGTGCTGCCCCATGAACACGTGCTGGTAGACTTCATCGGCGCGGATAGGGTAAGCCGCTCGCGCTATGACCCCGAAGAGGTGTATCGCGTTGCCTTACCTTACCTGCAGAGATTAAAACAAGCCGGCTGTCGCACCCTTGTGGAATGCACCCCCGCTTATTTAGGGCGCGACCCACAGCTGCTGCAACGCCTCAGCAAGGCAAGTGGACTATACATCCTGACGAACACTGGCTGGTACGGCGCGGCGAACGATAAGTATCTGCCTGCGCGGGCGTATTCCCTCTCCGCCGAACAAATCGCCAGCGAGTGGGTAACGGAAGCGCAGAAGGGCATCGAGGGCACAACCATCCGACCCGGTTTCATCAAGATCGGTGTAGACCCCGAGCCGTCAGAGGTGGATATGCGTCTCGTGGAGGCGGCGGCGTTGACTCACCGCAAGACGGGGCTGACCATCGCCTCGCATACGGGACCGGGTTCCGCGGCGAGGAAGCAGATAGAGCGTCTGGAGCAGCTGGGGGTACGTCCGTCGGCGTTCATCTGGGTTCACGCGCAGGTAGAGAGCGACAGGTCCATGCACGTGTGGGCGGCGGAGCGCGGCGCGTGGGTGGAGTTCGATGGCGTATCGCCTGAGACGATAGACCAGCATGCGCAGTACATCCTGCATCTGCGCCAGAAGGGCTTGTTGGGTCGGGTGCTGGTATCGCACGACGCAGGCTGGTATCACGTAGGCGAGCCGGGCGGAGGAACGTTTCGCGAGTATACCACGCTATTCACGCACCTGCTTCCTGAACTGCGCAAAGCAGGTCTCACCGACAAGGAGATAGAGCAACTCACGGCGAAGAACCCTCAGAGGGCATTTGCGGGAGCATAGAGTTGACGACGGAATGCGTTCCCTCGCACAGGAGCCATCCTATCTCGCCCAGAAGGGAGGATGAGCGGTGTAATATGCTGTCATTTCGCGTACGCCACGTTTGATCCAGCGCCACAATTTGAGGGCATCGCCCTCTTCCCATGCCATACCGACTGCAGCCAGTGTCCCTGTTATTCCGCCTGCCAGTGCTCCTGGAGGCCCACCAAGGATTCCTCCTCCTATCGCGCCCCCGCCGCCGAGACAGATGAGATTGACGATGAACGTTTCCAGTTTGAAGTACCCACTCGGGTCCACGGCATTCACGGGGTCATCTTCGCAA
>JANWYZ010000133.1 GCA_025054895.1 bacterium
CGTAGCGGTTGTCTCAGGGTTTGCTTTGCTCCAGCAACCACCGCATCGCCTCTGCACTGTTGTAGGCGGGGTCCCACGAGTTGTGCCCGGTGCCGGGCAGCTCGGTGTACTTCACTACCGTGGACCCTGCCTTTTTGAGCGCATCTACCATCTCGCGCGAAAAGGAGGGGGGAACCAGCGTATCCGCCTCGCCGTGAAAAGCCCATATCGGGATGTTCTTGAGCTTCTCGGCGTCGTTGGGGTTGCCTCGTCCACAAATCGGTATCGCCGCTGCAAAAGTGTCAGGGTATTTTGCCAGCAGCTCCCAGCTACCGAAACCGCCCATCGACAAACCGGTCAGATACACTCGCTTGGGGTCGCACGAGAACTCCTTCATCGTTTGCTGCAAGCACTGGTACGCTGCTTCCAGTTCCTCTCCGCGCCACCAGCGGTCTGCGGGACACTGCGGCATGACCACAATACAGGGGAAACGCTCTGGATACGAACGAATCGCCGAACCAATGCCCACCTGGGTTTGCCGTAAACCGTCGTTGCCTCGCTCACCTGCCCCGTGCAGGAAGAGGATAACGGGGTATTTCTTCGTAGGCGTGTAATCGCGCGGCACGTAGACGACGTAGGGCATCGTAAGGTTCTCCCGTGTATATGTTCTGTTCAGGAAGCCGGTCTCTATCGGCTTACTCGTCTGTGTCGCAGCAGCCAGCAACAACATCGTCAGCCACATGGTCTCCTCCTCTTCATGCTTTCCCTCAGGATTCGTATTCAACAATGGATCTACCTGCTTAAAGGGATAGACTGCAGGAGTCGCTTGTGCATGGGCAGAAAAACCTACCAGTAGGGGAGCGCAGGTGTAGCGCACTTTGGCAAACTACTGAGGCTTTGTGGGATCAGGCGAAGGTGGTTCTCGCCTCCCTATCACGCTGAGCGAAGCGAAGAGTTTCGTCGTCCCATCACCCTCAGATGCTTCGCTGACGCTCAGCATGACAGTCCTTGAATGGCTCGGCGAAAGCCTCGCAATCCGAGGGGGAGTTTCTTTTCTGGAGGGCGAACCAGCAGGTGATCCCTTTGGACAACCCATATCAGCGGAGCGGCTCAACCCGCGTGCAGGGTATCAATACCACAAGCCCATAAACTTAACAGAGCACTATAGCAATTTCACGCTGTAACCTAAGAGAGACATACCGTAGAGGAAAAACAAACATGGCGAAGCTGAGGATGCTCATTACCGCTACCGCCGAGCAGGTAAAGGAGCCTTTCCTGTGGCGGTTGGGCAAGGACTATAACGTGGTGGTCAACGTCAAGCGAGCGAACTTCACCGAGGACGGCGGCTATGCCTACGTGGAACTGGAAGGCTCCGTCGAGGAGATACAACGGGCGACGGCGTGGCTGCAGACAACAGGTATGATTATCGAGCCCGAGGACAGGTCGCTGTTTCCCCAACAGAAGCCGGGATAGTTATGGCAGATGCACCGTACATCGTGGGGGTAGACATTGGCGGCACGAAGGTCGCTTGCGTACTGGCAGATGCGGAGGGGCGCATTCTCGCCAGGCGGTGGCAACCCACACGGGCGTCAGAAGGCTGGCAGGCGGTGGTACAACAGCTCTTCGAGATGACCGAGCAGGTGCTGGCAGGAACGCTTCTCTCGCAGGTGCGCGGCATCGGCGTCTCGTGCGGGGGACCGCTGGACAGCCAGAGAGGTATCGTTTACTCGCCGCCTAACCTGCCGGGCTGGGATGCTGTGCCGGTAAAGCAGCTGTTCGAGGAGCGGTTTGGGTTGCCCACGCGCCTTGAGAACGACGCCAACGCCACTGCCTTAGCCGAGCACCGCTTTGGGGCAGGGCAGGGCACACGCAACATGGTATTCATGACATGGGGCACGGGCATCGGAGGCGGCCTGATACTGGACGGCAAGCTGTATCGCGGCACCAACGACCTCGCCGGCGAGATAGGACATACCACTGTGTTGCTGGACGGTCCAGCTTGCGGGTGCGGTAAACGAGGCTGTCTGGAGTCTCTGGCTTCAGGACCTTCTATTGCTCGCCGTGCCAGAGAGCTGGCGAACGAATCGCCCGAGAGCCTCGTGTGGCAGCGAGCCACGCCCGACGAGGTAACTGCGCAGCACATCGTGGAGGCGGCGCAGGATGGCGATACCTTCGCGCGGTTTGTGCTGTCGGAAGCAGCGACTTACATGGGTATCGGCATCGCCAACGTGGCGCAGATACTGAATCCGGAGCGGGTGGTGCTGGGCACTATCGCGGTGAAGGCGGGCGAGTTGGTGCTGGAGCCGTTGCGCCGCGCGCTGGCGGTGCACGCCTGGCAGCGAGTACGTGGGGTGTTGCAAGTAGTGCCTGCCAAGTTGGGCGACCGCGCGCAGGACCTGGCGGCGATTTGCCTGTGGCTGGACGATTGACGCGAGAGCGCATGGGGACTGGTGTCCTCCGCAGCCTTCAAAGCTGTCTGCGGGGTGGGTTGCCCCCGTCCCGGGTGGGTTCGATTCCCACGCGCTCTCGCCATCCCTGGAGGTGCAGTGGTGCCGGAAGGTACGCAGAACCGTCTGACATGGAACACCATCGTGTTTGGCTTCATCGGCTCGGTGGTGATGTATGGCGTGCTGGCTTATATGTTGCAGCAGGGCGGTCAGCGGACGCTGTCGCCGGCACTGGATGAGATACGCCTGCCGATAACGCTGTTGGGCATCGCCTGCCTGGTAATTTCGGTAGTGTGGGCGCAGCTGCGGCTTGTAGTTCACGGCGAATACGCTTCTCGTACAGAAGACCTCCCCTCTCCAGGACAGTTCGTTATCTACACGGTTATCGCTCTGGCGTTCGCCGAGGCGTGCGCCATATTCGGGCTGTTGCTCTTCTTCCTGGGCGCATCGTGGACGGATTTTTTACTGTTTGCCCTGCCCAGTGTGGCGGTGATGGTGTTGTTCGTGCTTCCCAAAGGCGGCGCTTACTGGAACGTCTGGGAGAGCCGTCGGGAGGAGCAGTAGTTGCTGCACGTCGCGCGGATAGAGGAGGCAATCCGTTACGCCCTGCAACGTCCGGACCTGGATGAAACTGGTTTGCTGCTCTGGCTGCGTCGCCAATTTCCCCCTCTGGTTGCCTCACAGGCGGTACAGCAGTTTCGCCTGCGCCAGCGCGCCCGGCGCAAGTTCTCGCGTGCAGACCAGATGTGGTTCACGCCCGAGGGGTTAGAGCAAAGCTCTTCGGAGGTACTCGCCACGTATCATGCCTCACGCTATCCCCAAAACGTGTTGACAGTAGATGCCGGTTGCGGCATCGGTGGCGACCTGATTGCTCTGGCAAAGCGCGGAGAGACCGCTGGGGTGGAACGCGACCCGCTCTGCCTCCAATATGCCCGGCGCAATGTGGAGGTCTATCAGGTTGAGCACAACTGCCGCTTCGTTCACGCCGACCTGCTGCGTTTGCGGCTGCAAGAGGCCCCTTTCCTGTTCATGGACCCGGCTCGGCGAACGGGAGGCAGAAGGTCGTCATCGTCCGACGAGTGGCAACCGAACTGGGCGACCGTATGCCGTTTGGCGCTTAGCGTACGCGGCGCGCTGGTGAAAACCTCTCCTGCACTCTCGCCGGAGCTGATACCGCTGGAATGCGAGCGCGAATACGTCTCGGTGGATGGGGAGTGCCGCGAACTGCTGCTGGCTTTCGGCGAGTGCAAACAGGGAGCCTCGCTCAGCGCGCTCGTGCTGCCCGAAGGAGCCCGGTTGATTGCCGCGGATGCGCCTGCTCCAGTGATGCGCGCGCCGATGGAGTGGATATACGACCCCGACCCGGCGATCGTCGCAGCACATCTCCTCCCTGAACTGGCGCAGATCCTGACCGGCTACCTGCTCCATCCTCGCATCGCCTACCTGACCGCCGAACGCTACGTGCATACCCCATTTGCCCGCGCTTATCGGTTGATAGAGCGCTTTCCCTACTCGCGCAAACGGCTGTTCGAGCGACTACGTGCTTTACGCGCGGGTTCCCTTACCGTTAAGAAGCGTGGAGTGAACATTTCGCCTGAGCAGTTGGTCAGGGCATGGCATCCTGTAGGTGAACGCAGGATTACAGTCATTCTGTATCGATCTGATACTGGCGTCAACGCACTGTTGGCAGAGTCTCCTTCTCCTTGCGCTTAATCTTTTCTTAAGCGTTTCGCTCCTTGTACGATTGACCTACCATGTAGTGCCCGGCAAGCTGATGGCGGCTGATATGATATGAAAGACCCTTTCCTGTGACTGGCGGATGCGCTCCGCCATGATTCTGAGCAACTCACGAGCAAAGCATGTTCAGTGGGCTGCTTTGTACCAACGCCCAAGCAAGACTCGTCGGGCTCACTCCCTAATCAATTCACCACGCATCAGATCCCTCCTACGCTATTGCTGGCTTTGTTAATATTCAACAAATGCCAAATTGAAGCATAAAATTGTCACTGTATTCTTTATAACATTTTCCATTGACATTTTCAAAGTTTTGCTGTATAATAATAACAAAGGTTTACTAACCGAGCCGAAAGGGTTTCGACAGACGCCTTATACAACCTGTGTGATAGGAGGGATGCCAGGATGCACACACAAATTGCCGAGACACTATTACACCTGCAACTGAGTGAACCGGTCACCTTCAAGAACCTCAGCATGTTCCCTCTGCTGGATGGCGCGACAGGTTCCCCCGATTACCTCACGCTTGAGGAGTCGCTGCAGAAGGACCTGATAAAGATCGGCGAAGTACACGAAGGCGGTGTCGTGAACAACCTGAAGGTCTCCAACCGCGCGTCGCAAGCTGTTCTCATCGTGGACGGCGAAGAGCTGGTTGGCGCAAAGCAGAACCGTGTGGTGAACCTCACCATCCTTGTGCCTGCGCAGGAGACGATAGTGATTCCCGTTACCTGTGTGGAACAGGGACGCTGGCATCATGTTTCTCGTCACTTCCGCACCTCCCGACAGGCGATGCCCTCCACCATCCGGGCACGGAAGGCGGAGCAGGTATACTACCGCCGCATGGCGACGGGAGAGGCGTATGCGGACCAGGGTCTTCTCTGGCATCAGATTAGCGCGCTGCAGAGGGTGATGGATGTAGACTCGCCAACGGGCGCAATGGCGGACATTTACGAGAGCGCAGATTTGACCCTCCGTGACTACGAGCGGGCTTTCGAGCCGTTAAACGGTCAGGCAGGCGCACTGTTCGCTGTCAACGGGCGTATCGTCAGCATGGATGTGTTCGATTACGCAAGCACCTTCCACCTTCTCTTCCCGAAGCTGCTGCGTAGTGTGGCTCTCGATGCCATCAGCAACTTCCAAACCGAGTTCACGCCATTGAGCCACAGCGCCGCACAGGACTTCGTGCATCGTGTGGCTCATGCGGATGCGCGTGTCTTTCCTGCGGTCGGCGAGGGCGAAGATGTGCGGTTTCGAGCGGCGGGAGTAGTGGGCTCTGCGCTACTGGCGCGAGGCAGGATTGTACACCTTTGCGCCTTCGCCTTGCCCGAAGCGCCAGATGAACATGAGGAGGACACTTTCGAGTTGCTTGCCAGCCTGAGCCGTCCGTCTGCTCGTGTGCGCAGGCACTGGTGGTAGTCTATGCGGTGCTGTTGTTAGCTCCTTAAGGACTACAGTGAATCGTCCGGGCGCACAGCTGCGCGCTGTGCCGCCCGGCGCGGTAACCATATCTGTCGACGCCAGGCAAGCGTCAGGGTGGTTGCCAGAGTTATCGCTACAAATGGCAGCACAAACCAGCGCATGACAAAGGTATATTCGTCCAGAGCGTCGTGCTGGCTGGCGTGCAGGATAAGATACACCACGTAGAAGACGTAATACGCTACGAACAGGCTTCCTTCCCACCGCTTAATCTGGAAATCGTTGAAGAAGATGGGAAAGCATGCCAGCGACACCGCAATCATCACCGGCGCGTCGAAACGGATGACCGCCTGTGCCACCTCTAACCCGTTGGGAGACGCTACTGTGCTGAAGCCCAGTACCGAGAGGATGTTGAAGATATTGCTGCCCACCACATTGCCCACAGAGATGTCGCGTTCACCGCGCACGCTGGCGATAACCGAGGTAACCAGTTCGGGCAAGGATGTACCTGCCGCCACGATAGTTAGACCGATAACCAGCTCGCTCACGCCTATCATACGCGCCAGCGCAACCGCGCCCTCAATCAACCAGTTAGAACCAACAATCAGCCCAGCCAGCCCGAAGAGGAGCAGGAAAACCAGCTGTACATATAGTCGCACTCCACCGTTGGCGCCGTTGTTTCCAGTTGGTAGACCCTGCTCCAGCGTGCGGTCATTGCGTGCGGTACGCGCCATCCAAAAGAGGTATATGGCGAAGATGGATACCAGAATCACCCCTTCGCCGCGCGAGAGCCGCCCATCGTAGCCTATCGCAAAGAACAGGAGGGCGGTCAGGATCATCAGCGGCACTTCGATGCGGATGATGCGCTTGCTCACTGCCAGAGGGGCAACGACGGCGGATAAGCCCAGAATCAGCAACACATTGACGATGTTGCTGCCTACCACGTTACCTACAGCAATACCCGACTGCCCGCGGTAGCTGGACAGCACCGATACCGCCAGTTCAGGCGCGCTGGTACCAAACGCTACCAGACTTAAACCAATCACCACGCGGGGAATGCCCAGCGCCAGCGCAAGGCGCGACGCACCTCGCACCAGCCATTCGCCGCCCACAAGCAGCAGAACAAGACCGATTGCTAACAGCGCCAGTTTTTCCAAAGTCCTACCTGCCCACTCTCAGGAACGCAGCAGCGCGCCTGCCACAGATTCTACCCCAGCTATGAGGCTCATGAAAACCAGCATCGTGGCGGTAGTGGGCAGGTCGAACAGGATGGAGACTATGAGACCGACCACAGTAGCTACCAGGGCGTTCGCCATCGCAATGCCGATTGCCTGTGTCATGCGCCGAGCAAGCATCAATGCGCCCACTGCAGGCAACACCAGATAGCCGAAAACCAGCACCAGCCCGACCAGATGGATGACCTCCCCGATGAACCCGCCCAACAGCAGGTAGAAGACAAACTCCCAACGGCGTGTACGATAACCCAGCGCCTGAGCCGTTTCCGCGTCGAAAGCGACCAGCAAGAACTGCTTACGTAGCGACAGGAACACAATCAGTACGAAAACGCCCAGCATCCAAACCCGCGCTACATCCTCAGGCGCAACGGCGAGGATATCGCCTGCCAGCAAGTGTTGCACCTCCTCCATGCCGTGTGCGCCGCGAGACGCCAGCAGCACCGTCAGGGCGGAGAAGGTCAGGAAGACCGCCCCAATCACCGCCTCACGCGATACCCGCCTCTCTCCCCACGGCTGCGCGAAGAAAGCGGACCCCGCCAGCGCAAACAGTATAGCGCACAGCAAAGGCGTCCATCCAACAAGAAGCGCAAAGGCGACCCCCGCCGCGCTCACCTGTGCCAGTGCAGCGCCCACAAACACGATACGCTTCAGTACGACGTAAACGCCCAGATACCCGCCGACGACCGCCAGAATGATGCCCACGCGCAGGGCATCCTGAGCCATCGGAGAACGCCACGTCTCCAACCACTCATGCATCGCCGCACTCCTCCACCTGCTCGCGCACTGTCACGATGTAGTGGCGGTTTAGCCGCTGCACACATACAGGCACGCCGTAAACCTCCTGCAAGACCTGCTCCTGCAAGAGTTGCTCTGCTTCGCCTGTTACCAGCCTACCTTCCAGCAACACCCCAAGCCGTGTAGCGTAGCGAGCCACCACGTTCAACACATGGCTAACCAGCACGATGGTTAGTCCTTCTTCTGTATGCAGGCGTTCAATCAGGTCCAAAATAGCCGCTTCCGTGGGCAGGTCCAAGCCGTTGGTGGGCTCGTCCAGCACCAGCAAGATCGGCTCCACCGCCAGCGCACGTGCAATCAGCACCCGCTGGCGCTGCCCACCAGACAGGTCACGGTACAGCCTGTGCGCAAAATGCGCCATTCCCACCTGCTGCAGGCATTGCATGGCAAGTTCGCGGTCGGCGCGCTGCGGTGAGCGAAAGACGCCTGCGTGTGGGTATCGCCCCATCAGCACGATGTCCAGAGCGGTCAGCGGAAACAGCGCATCCAGCGTCTCCCGCTGGGGTACATAGCCGATGCGCAGACTTGGCGCACGGATAATCTGTCCGCGCATGGGGCGCAGGATGCCTAACAGGCAGCGGAGCAGAGTGGTCTTGCCCGAGCCGTTGGGGCCAACAAGACCAAAAAAGTCCCCCCGAAAAACGTCCAGAGTGACGTAATCCAGCACTACCTGTCGTCCGTAACCAATCTGTATATCGCGAAACCGAACAAGCGGTTCGGGCGTAGTAGTCATGTCGTTCGTCCCTTTCCGTCATGCTGATCGCCAGCGAAGCATCTTGTTCCTTTCATGCTAAACGCAGCGAAGCATCTCCGAGATTCTTCGCTGACGCTCAGAATGACAATTGGAGGGCGAGGCTCCCGCCGAGCCGATTGTGTGGTCGCGATGGAGCGCGACCCCCCATGTTGTCATGCTGAGCGCAAGCGAAGCATC
>JANWYZ010000134.1 GCA_025054895.1 bacterium
CTCGAGGCACCGGCGGAACTCCTCTAGCACCGGACCCTGCCCGCCCACTTCCGGCTCGAAGAGGAGAACCCCATTGATATTTGGTTCTTGACGGGACAGCTCGGAATGCTGCCGGTTCATCCGATTTTGAACAGTAACCAAGCGGTCACGGAGATTAATCGTCCGCTTAGCCAAGAGTTTTATCTCCCTGCGAATTCTGCTAACAAGACCAGTGTCGGTGACTCCATCTTCTGTGACTCGATCTATCATCGCCTTCGCAGTAACTGTGTCTTCGCGGGCACGCAGCTCCTCTTGCAACGCATTGCGGATGTGTGCAATGAGGATTCTGACTCTACCTTTACCAAAAACCCGGTTCCACCAGCTGCTACGGTATCTCTCAAGGTCACGAAGTGCTGTGTCTACCTCTTTAGGCAACTCTCCTATCGCAGAAGCTTGTGCACTCAAGTCGTCCAGCCTGCGCTCGATTGCTGTCAAGAGCTGCTGCACGACTGCAGGGCCACGTCGGTAATCCGCAAGGAGAGTGCTTATCCTGCTTCTGATGTTATCTAGTATCTGGTTCGCGACTGCTTGACGATTTCTCATGGCTACCCTGTATAGACTTCCTGGAGCCTGCAAGGACGTCTCATCAGTAGCCTCGGACTGCTGGAACAAAGGACGAAGCGAATTGTTGATTATCTGCCGTGCGTCCTCTGTTCGGCGCCAAATTTTTCTCATTGCCTCATCCAGTGGCGGCTTTTGCGCCTCTTCGCGAGCGTCCCTGTCATCGACAGTGAACAGGAGTTCCTTTATTCGTTCCCAGGTCAGACCTACGTCGTGAAGCCATTCTTCAATAGTCTCGTCTTGGACGCTTCGGTTAAGCCACTGTCCCAGAGTGTAAGCGCTGAGCCGATACGTACATGCCTCGATGACGCGCTGCGCTGGGAACTCCAAGGTTGACAAGCCGAACGTGCAGAAGACGTGAGCTTGATTTCCTCTATCCATAATTGGTGGTGCGTTGATAGCATCGCCAAGAGGCAGTGTAGAAGGCACGAATGCGTTGAGGAAGATGTAATCCGCTATTGCCGTGTTCAGCTGCTGGTTAAAATCAGTGCCCACTTGCCGCGGCGCGGTGATGAAGAGTAAGCTGTATGGCGCTTCGGAAGGTGAGGTTTCTCTTCCATCTGGGAACCGAATGGTTTTCCCATCCATCTTGTCGGTCAAGTGATACTGATTTAGCTCAACGAGAGCTGCATACGCATTTCGCTTGAACCTTTCAGCGCTCTTCTGAGTGGTAGAGGTTAGACTATGATGAGGGAGTGTGAATATGCCGATTTTGTACTCGCTAGGTTGAGTGTCACGATTTAGGAAGAATCCGAAGTCGGCGGCAATTCCGCTACAGGTACCCCCGCACAGCGTACCTACAACATATATCACTAAGTTGCCATTGTTGGCAAACTGTATCTGCGGCACTTGTCCGTCAGGCATAGTTCCGAATTTTTCCTGTACATCTGCTACAGTTAGCTGACGTAGTTCGTTAAGGCGCAGGAGCAAGGCATTGTGTATATTGACGTAGTTTGAAGGGAAAAAGAAGGCAAGACGTCCTACCATTCGAATGTTACCTGCACCAGCTGTCACATGACCGTCGTGGAGCCTTCTCAAGGTCTCCATATCTGCCCATTCAGTCAGCCGTATCTTCTCATTATAAACGTCAGGCTGGTTTAGCAACATCCTGTAGTCTTGAGCAGAGATTGTGAGTGGGATAAAATCCCCGTGTTCAATTACATCGGGACGATTGTTGCCGTCAGTCTCTATGCACAAGAATCGCACCCATGGGGCGCGCTTGATACTACCTAGCTCCCATACGATACGTCGCGCTATCATTTCGCAGATTTCTGTCCCTGTGCTTCCCAAACCAATAACCAACGTTTTGGTGACCTGCATGGTTACCCTCCTACATTGCGTATTTTGCTTGAACTTGCCGACACCCACTCGATGCGTACGCTGACCTCTTGTGTACGCGCGGGCATGGCCGGTTTAGGCGGCTTGCGTATGATGAAATGTAGAAGATATGGTTGACCTATCTTCAGCCGATGAACGGTGCGTCCTGGTTCTACCCACTCATCGTTGATTTTCTGCAACTCTGCTTCCCGCGACTGCAGCTCCAACATGTTTCTCTGGCAGGAAATCTCTGCTAACAATACATCCACTCCCTTAGCCACTCTGACTACTTGGATGCCGTCCTCGGAAAGCGGTCTGTAGTGCTCCCCTGCTAGCAGACAAATGGTTCGCCACTCGTCCACTTTGGTGAGGTCAATCTGTTCATCGCCGATTTTCAGGGCTGTCACTGCTGGCGCCGATGACCACTTCAGGCGAGGAAGGGCTCTCCACGCCACTATTCCTATCAATAGTAACGCAGCAGGGATGAGTATCCACCACCAACTCGCTCGTAACCAGTCCGAAAACTTCCTCCGCCGTCCGCTGTCTGGAGGCGCAGGTGGAGGGCTCTGCAGTAGCTCTGAACGTGTTCCCGCCGTAAGCGTTGTCCCGGAGAACCTGTGGGGAGTTACCATCACGATATCCAGCTTTCGGTCTGCTGTACCCCCGTCAACCTTGATGACTTTGAACGGCAACACTAGTGAGGCGCCGCTCTGGTTCACCTGCGGCAGGCGCGTCCACGTTTGCAGCACCTGTTGATATGCGGGGTTATCCGCTCCGATGGTCTGTTGACCCCTGGGAGCCACGCTCTGGGCGTCGTTGGTGATGAGCACAATCACGGCGTCCTTCGCATCGCCCAACCGCTGGCTAATCTCCACGATGGCTCTTTCGGTGTCATGTCCGCCCTGACTGCCGTCCTGCACGGTGTTAGGGAACAGGTCGCGCACGGCGCTCTTGCTCTGCTCGTCCGCGCCGCTGAGGATAAGGCTGTTCTCCTTACCCTGAAGGTGGTCCCACAGTCCCATCTCCCACGCGAAGCAGGAGACCCTGTCGCCCTGAACGAGTAGGTCGCGGACGACACGCCAGGCGATTTCACGGGCGGCTTGTGCGCCGAGAGGGTCCTTGTTGAAGTGTCCTGTGCTGAAGGCGAGTACGAGGTGAACGTGCTGCTTTTCTGGGTCACCGCCCGCTCCCGTTACTGCCGAGCGGATGACGTGTTGCAGGGTACGCGCTGCTTGCTCGATGCTGGCGTCGTCCAGTCTATCCTGGCGAGCGGTCTGCGCAACCAGCACGGGGGTAGCGAACACGAGTAAGCATAGCCACAGTGACAGACGCACTACCTTCTCCTCTTTGCATTTCCCCACAGTGCGTACAGAAAGCAGCGTGGCAATCACGACTATCTGGGAAGATTATATCGGACGACCTGCGATTTGTCAACCTGACATTTATCCCTGTTTCAGGCATTCCTGTCGGATGATTGACAGATTGCCCACCGCCCGCAACAGGTTAGCGAAGCACCAGCTCCGTCGCCGCCACAGCTGCCAGCAGTAGCACGACGCTATCAAACCACCTCTGTGGGATGCGCGGCAACAGCCACCTGCCCAGATACACCCCCGCTACAATCACGGGAACCACCGTCAGGTTGAACAGCAGGCTCTGCCACGTGATCATCGGACGCGCGGGGTTCAGCCAGCTCAGGGCGATGAAGAGGGGCAGCTTGGACACGTTGACCGCAAAGTAGTACCACGCCGACGTGCCCATGAACTGCTCCTTCGGCAGCCCGAGGCTGGTGAGGTAGATGCCCATGATAGGACCCGCCGCGTTGGAAACCGTTGTCGCGAAGCCTGCAGCGGTTCCCGTGGAGACGACGGCTATCGGCGAGTGCGGGGTCAAACGCTCTCCGCAGCGCTGACGCAGCAGGTGCATCGCCAGCATGACCAGCACCAGCACGCCGATGAGCGGCTCCAGCAGGTCTCTCTGCACGCTCACCTCGCCCAGCCACCACAACGCCGCCGCGCCCAGCGCCATGCCGACGAGCACCCAGGGAATCAGATCTATCAGGCGTCTCCACTGCGTATGCTGATGGTACCACCGAACGGCGAAGATGTCGCCCACAATGAGCATGGGCAGCATCGCGCCCACAGACGCCCTGCCCCCGAAAGCGGTTGCCAACAGGGGAACCACCAGAATACCGATACCGGGCACGCCCGTTTTGGAGATCCCAATCAGGAAGGCGGCAATCGCTCCCAGCGCTATTTGCCAGGTCTCATAGGGTAACACTTTACCGCGCTACCCCAAACACCCACAGCACCCGTGTCTGCCGTTCAGGATGCTGTTGCAGAATCACCAGCAGATTGCCAGAGTCTTCCATAGTAAAAGGCATCTCCCGTCACCTGCAATGTATTATATCGTGCTATCGGATTGGCGATTACTCCAGCCGCACAAACGCCTTCACCACTCCGTCTCGATACTCCACCGCCGTGTCAAACGCTCGCTGACACTGCGTCGTTGGAAAGACGTGTGTTGCCAGCCGGGCAAGCGGTATCCTGCCCTGTACCACCAGCGTCATCGCTCGCTTGAGGGTGAGGCGAGAACGGCGCACCATCAGAATACTCAGCCCCTTGCGCCGGGCGGCGGAGCCTTCTAGCCGAACATGCCCCGCTGGGTTCGTCCCAACTATCAGGCACTTCGCGCCGGGGGATGCTATCTGCGCGGTCTGCCACTGCGTATCGTCTACTCCCGCACACTCGAATACGTAGTCGAATCCTCTCCCGCTTGTGAACCGTCTCGCCTCAGCTACCACATCCATCCGCGCCGCGTTGACCGTTTCATCCGCTCCCAGCTCTTGCGCCAGCTTCAGGCGGTACTCCAGCAGGTCAGTGCAAAAGAGGGGGTACATGCCCAGCTGCTTAAGCACCATGAGCACACACAACCCTATCGTACCGCAGCCCAGTATCGCCGCCGAAGCGCCTGTGCGCACCTTGCCCAGGTCCACCGCGTGGAGCGCGATCGCCAGCGGCTCCAGCAATACCGCCTCAGCGTCGCTCAGGCTGTCGGGTACCGGCTCCAGCAGGTGCGCCGGGTGCGCAATGTGCTCTTGCATCGCCCCCGATTTAGGCGGCAGCCCTAAGAACAGGTGGTTCGGACAGAGATTCAGGTCACCGCGCAGACAGAACTCACAACGCAGGCAGGGTATCGCCGGTTCGATGGCAACACGCTTGCCCAGGAGATGCGAATGTTCCGGCGAAACAACCTCCTCCACCACGCCCATCGCCTCATGCCCCAACACAAAGGGTAGCGACGCCTTCGCCTCGCCAATGGCTCCATCGCGGAACAGGTGCAAGTCCGAGCCACAGATACCCACCTGCAACACGCGCACCAGCGCATCGCCAGGCTGAGGCGAAGGCTCATCAACAGGCAGGCACGCCACCTGCCTTATCCCTGTCAGACAAACCGAAGGTTGCACGGCAGAGGCACTCTCCTATCCTTGTAGGTCACCAGCCCGATTTTTTGGATGCGAACGTGCTCATCGCGCCGCCTCGGTCATGCGGTCGGCGTTCTTCACTGAGCCAGCTCGTACAGGATGCGCGCGTAGATGAGCGTGATCCTCTGCAGGGTGCTCACCGCGATACGCTCATCGGGCTCGTGCGCTGCACCATCGCCCTCGAACCCCGTGCCGATAGCCACGATGTTCTGTGTGGCGCGGGCGTACGTGCCGCCCCCCATCGTTTTCGGCGGGGTGTCGTCGCCGGTTTCCTCGTGGTATACCTTCAGGATAGTTTGCAAGAATGGCGTCTCCAGAGGTACATACAGCGGCGCGATGCCGAAGTGGCTGGCAAGTGAGAACCCCGTCGGCTCGATTGCTGCGTGAAGGTGTTCCAGCAAGGCATCCAGCGCCCAGGTAACCGGGTAACGCACGTTAACCGTACACTTCACGCGCGAGCCGTCGTACTCAAACACTCCCAGATTGGTTGTGGTCGCGCCGGATACTTCGTCGGTATGCGCGATACCCAATGTGGAACCGTCAAGGCTATTTGCCCAATCGCGTACGGTAGCCAACCACGTGGTTTCTTCAGGCAGATTCAGCAGTTTGAGCGCGTTCAGCAGCTTCGCCACCGCGTTTATGCCCTCATCCGGCGAGCTGCCATGCGCCGACTTGCCACGCACCATCACCAGCAAGCCGTTCTCTTCAGAGGTGGTCACTATATCTTCCAGTCCTGCCAGCGCGTGCTGCATCGCGATAATCTGCTGCTCTGTTGCTTGCAGGAACGCTTCTGCATAGTCAGGAACCATATTCGCTCGCTCGCCGCCGCGCGCCCACGCGATGTGGGGTATACTCTCCGAACGAGAGACCGCCTTCTCCAGCTGCAGGTTCACGATGCCTTTCTCGGCGTAGATGAGCGGCCAGCCTCCGTCTGGTGTAAAACCGCAACAGGGTCGCTCTGGTTCGTGTTGAAAGTAATGCTTCATACACTCCCAGCCGCTCTCCTCATCCCCGCCCACAATCAGACGGATACGCTTATGGATGGGCAACCCCAGTTCGCGAATGGCTCGCGCAGCATAGATGACGGCAACGGTGGGACCTTTGTCGTCCTGGGCGCCACGTGCGTAGATGTAGCCATCGCGCATTACCCCTTCGAAGGGCGGCACGCTCCAGCCGTTGCCAGGCGGCACCACGTCCACGTGGCTGAGTGTCGCCACTATCTCTTCGCCTTCGCCCATTTCTAAGTGCAGCGCATAGCCATCATAGTCTTTTGTGCGAAAACCGTACCGCTCGCCGAACTCCAGCACGCGGTCAAAAGCGTAGCGAACGCCCAACCCGAAGGGCGCCATCGGTAATGGATGGCTCCTGACGCTTTCACATTGCAGCAACGCGCGCAGGTCAGCGACCATTTGCTCGGTGTGCTCTTCTATCCAGTGCTGCAGGGCGTCACGCACCATATCATCAACTACCTCCTTGTGCTTACCATTTGGGCAGAAGGGTGCTTTTCCCCTGCTCACGCATCACTCTGCCTACCGCCTCCACGCGCCGTACATCCGGTTTGCCATCCGCGCCTAAAGTTGGACAGAGCCAGCCTCCCTCATCATGCTCGTTCCAGGCGTAGGCGATAAACGTGTTCGCCTCGCATCGGCTGTGGTGCGCCTTTACGAAACGTAACGCATCCTTCACTGCCAGAGCGCACTGTTCGGGAGTAAAGGTCTGGTAGTGCTCCGGCCCGGGCTGGTGCCAGGGAACGGGATTGTCTACGCGCGGCCGCGGGTCCCATCCCCAGGATACGAGCGGTATCGCCTGCGCTACCTCCACCATCCTCTGCCATAACCGGTGCATCTCGCCCAAAGCCTGCTTGAAGGGAGCGCCGTCCCGTGTACCTCCGGGCAGTGCATACGCCGAAACCGAATCTGCCCCGATAGCGCGGCGGATTTCCTCGGCGGCAGGCGGCGCGAAGTGCATCACCGCGATATACGGGTTGCCAACCCCAGTACGCAGGCAAACGGTGCGCAGGGAGTCCACCACCCGGTGGAAGGCGTTAACACTTCCCCACTGCTGCAGCACCCTCCTGCGCTCGTGCGTGAGCAGATAGAGAAGCGGTCGTCCGTCCAGCACACGCTGGTAATGCGACAGGCGAAAGTAGCCCACCAGCCGACGTACCATGCGGTGATAGCCACTCGGTTCCTCAAAGCGTTCCCATTCCACAATGTTGCAAAAGCGCAAACCGTGTTGGGGCGACATCTCCACGAATCGGCGCAAGGGAAGAGATAACGGGTGCTCTTCAGGATAGGTCACAAACGCCCAGTAGTCCAGTCCCGCTTGCAGCGCATAGGCAATCTCCTGTTCCAGCACGCCCGGGCGATCGCCGCGAATGCGTACTGTCCCGTCTTTGTTTACCTGCGCAAACCATGGCAGGCGAAAGCGGTATTGCGGCGGCGAGAGGGTCTTCTCAACCACCTTACCCACCTCACTGAGCTCGCCGTGCCAGGCGTCCCAGCGGATGGCTCCGAACAGAGTCACCTCAATACCTCAGCGAAAAAGTTCTCCAGAATGCGTTTGCCATCCGGGAATCGCTCGGTGTACAGTTCAGGATGGAACTGTACGCTCACCATCGGTCTCTCCAGATGGCGCATCGCCTGGATGCGGCATTCGGGCGTGGAAGCCAGCAGCTTGAAGCCGGGCGGCAGCGTTTTGACCTCACAGTAGTGCGCTTCCCGCACGATAGGCGGGTCGCCGCACCCTTCGAACAGCGGGTCTGGCTCGTGAACCGTCAGTTCATAAAAACCGTTCTCCATGAAATACTCAGGATGGTAATCGTAGTTGATAATAGGCTCGCCGGGGCGACGCAGGCGCATCGGCTCGTCGTACAGGCGTTCTGCGGTGCGCAGTGTGCCGTTAAACAGGAATCCGAGCAGCTGGTGACCGCCGCAGAAGGCGAGGATAGGCAGGTCGGTGAAGGTCTCCACCACGTCGGCGATGGGATAGAAGTCCTTTATGTCGAAATCCTGAAACGACCGACCGAAGCCGCTGAGGATGATTGCCTCAGGCTGCACCTTGCGTACGAAGTCCACGCTGAGGCGATAG
>JANWYZ010000135.1 GCA_025054895.1 bacterium
AGCGAATGTTTGGGCAGGCTTGCTGCAACTTCGCAGAGAGCTCCTTCTTCCGCCCCTCGTAGTCGTAGCCGACGGAAGGCCAGGTGGGGTATTCAGGGGGTAAGTGGCTGAAGACCACACATACACGTGGCTTGCCTTTGGGGAAAACAGGAGTTTTGCTCTTGGGTGCAGCAGCGAAAACTGGTTCGGTAAGTGGCAGCAGCATCCACGCGCCGATAGCGCCGCCCGCCGCGCGCAGGAACTGTCTTCGGCTCAGTGGGCACGTCTTGCAGGGGTTCATGACAGCACCCTCCTTTTGCGTCTAATCGCAAACCATGAGTAAACATCGACTACTACTTCAAAGGTAGTACCACGTTTCCTGCTATTTCGCATTACAAAACAACATCCTGTGAGCGCTGGCGAAGTCACTCTGTTCTCGACGCGCTTTACCCCAGGTTCATATACCCTGCCGTGACGCATGATTGGTTCGCACTTTCACATAACCTTAACATCAGCTGAAGGTATAATAGGAGCAACCGCGCAATCATGAAAACACGGAAAGAGACTGGGGAGGAGACGGATGACACCTTCTGACCTTTCACGACGTGAGCTGTTACAGGCGGGGGCTGTTGCGCTGCTCGGTAGCAGCTTTGTTTGGCGTGAGGCGTCCGCACAGACTCGTGCCCGCACATCGCGTGCACCCAAAAGCATTATTTTCATGGTTTCCGACGGGATGAGCATGGGCGTGCCGTCGATGGCGGAGCCTTTCTCACGAATAGCGCGGGGCAGGGGGACGCACTGGTTCCGCCTGCTACAGGACCCCGAGGCGGTGGTGGGGCTGTTTGAAACCCGTTCGCTGGACTCATTAGTGACCGACTCGTCTGCCGCGAGCAGTGCATGGGGTAGTGGCTCGCGTGTATTCAACGGAGCGGTGAACGTGCTGCCCGACGGCACGAAGCTTACCCCCATTGCGCACGTCATGCGGCGAGCGGGCAAGAAAATCGGTTTGGTAACCACTACGACCATCACCCATGCAACGCCTGCTGGCTTTGCTGCCTCTCTGCCCAGCCGTGACGACGAGCACATTATCGCCGAACAGTATCTGGATGTGGTGGACGTGCTTTTGGGCGGGGGCAGACGTTTCTTTGACCCCCAGCAGCGCTCGGACAAGCGCGACCTGATCGCTGAATACCAGCGCAAAGGCTATGTCTTCTGGGAGAGGCGCGGGCAGGTACGCGGGCGCGAGCAACCGGAAAAGGTGCTTGGGTTGTTCTACCCAGGACACCTGCCCTTCACGGTAGACCACCAGAATAGCCCACAGTTGCAGGAGCAAGTGCCCACACTGGCGGAGATGACGCGCAAGGCGCTGGAAATCCTTTCCCGTGCGCCGCGAGGCTTCCTGCTGCAGGTGGAGGGTGGACGAGTAGACCACGCCGCGCACGCCAACGACGCCGCTGCCATTCTCTGGGACCAGCTGGCGTTCGACGAGGCAGTGGTGGTTGCGCTGGACTTTGTGCGGCGCAACCCAGATACCTTACTGGTCATCACCAGCGACCACGGCAACTCGAATCCTGGGCTCAACGGCATGGGCGAGGAGTACCGTGACAGCGAAAAGTGTCTGGAGCGCATTACCCGAGCGAGAGGTTCGTACGTGGCTATCCAGGAGCTGCTGAGAAAGGAAGGGGCGCCTACTCCCGACCGGGTACGCGAAGCGATACGCGAGGTCACAGGCATCGAGGTTACGCGCGAAGAGGCAGAGGTAGTCGCTAACGTCGCGAGTGGGAAACCTGCGCCTACACTCAACCGCGCTCACGCCAACCTGGTAGGTGTTTTAGGTGAGATCCTGTCTAACTACAACGGTGTCGCGTGGATAGGCACACAACATACAAGCGACTGGGTGCTGGTTACTGCACTGGGCGCAGGCAAGGAGATGTTCGCGGGGATCCAGCCTCACAAAGAGGCGTTTCACCGGATGTTAAGGCTATCAGGCATTTCTTTCCGCAACCCGGAGATGACTCCTGAACAGGCAAAGCGCTACCTTGCCCGTGCACCGCGTGTGCGCGCTGCGCATTGGATTTGAGAGCACCCTGCGGGATGAACCCTTCTGAGCGGAGTGAAGAATCTTCGCCACAGAGAGAGCGTTCACTATCGCTCAGCAGGACAAGCGTTGGAGGGTCGCGCTCTGTCGCGACCATGATGGTGGACGCAACGGAGTGCGTCCCTCCAAATGTGGGTAGGCAACCTCTGGAGGGTCGCGCTCCGTCGCGACCTGGAGATGTTCGTAGCATGGGCATCTTGCCCATGAGCCACGCGCAAGATGCGCGTGCCACTGGAGGGTCGCGCTCCGTCGCGACCGCTCAACCCCCCACGGCTCGGTAGGAGCCTCGCCCTCCAACCCACTTGTCATTCTGAGCGCAAGCGAAGAATCTCGGCGATGCTTCGCTGACACGCGGACATGTCGTGGTCTACTTTGCATTAGCAGCTTTACCCCTGGTCGCCGACACATGCAGGAAACCGTCTTGCCCACGCCGAAAACTGCTTTGCAAGCGACAGACGTATGCAGGGACATTCCCCTTCACATGCGCTTGTGGTTATGTTATTATAAGGTGAAAGCGAACACCGAAGAGGGTGATGAACATGATGCTGCGTTTCATGCGGGCGTGGATGCTCCTGCTGTGGGTGGGGATTGCGGTGACTGCGGCATGGAGCCAGCCCAAGGTAGACCCGGAAGTCGCGGAAGCGTACAAACGGCTAGCGGGAGCAGTGTCTTCTGAACGGATTCGCCAGGCGGTATACCAGCTATCCTCTTATCCTTCCCGTGTGGCAGGGTATCCGGGATCGGAAGCAGCTGCAAAATGGATTGAAGACCAGTTCCGCCAGATTGGGCTGCAACGGGTAACCACCGAGGAGTTCACGGTCACCGTGCCCATCGACAGGGGAGCAAAGCTGCGCGTGGGCGACCGCGAGTTCCCGCTGTACTCGATGTGGCCCAACCTCGTGCGCACCTCGCAGCTGCCTCCAGAGGGCATCACGGGACCGCTCATCTACGCGCGCGACGGCAAGCTGCCCAACTTCAGCGGCAAGAACGTAGAGGGCAGTATCGTGCTGGTGGACTTCAACTGCGGTACCGAATGGTTAAACGCCCCTCGTCTGGGCGCAAAGGCGGTTATCTTCATTGAGCCCAATGCCACCATGCGCGGCGAGGCGGAGTCCAAGTTCATCGGCATTCCCGTCACCGTACCGCGATTTTACATTCGTAAGAGCGACGCCGCCCCCCTGCTTGCGCTCACCGCGGAGCAGCGGGAAGTGAAAGGCACCCTGTTCGCCGCGATGCCCTGGGAGCGACGCACCACGCGCAACATCATCGGCTGGCTGGAAGGAACCGACCCCAAGTTCAAGAACCAGATTATCGTCATCTCCGCTTACTACGATGCGATGTCCGTCGTGCCTGCGCTTGCGCCCGGCGCGGAAAGCGCGTGCGGCCTTGCCGGATTGCTGGAAGTCGCCCGCGCCTACAAAGCCAACCCCCCCAAGCGTACCATCATGTTCATTGCCACCAGCGCGCACTTCCTCTCCCTGCAAGGCGTGCGCGAATGGATGGATAAGCACATGTTCGAGCTGGAGCGACCGAACGTCGGTCAGCGGTTGGTGAACTCTCTGCTGGGCACGGTGGGCATCAAGCCCAGGCAGAAGAAGCTGCTGGACATTTACCTTTTCATCTCGTTAGACCTCTCCAGCAAAGCGCGACAGGTAGGGCTGTTCTCTAAAGGTTATTTCTATGATATGCGTGAGGATGTGCAGAACCGCTTCTCGGACACCGCGCGTATCTGCCGTGAGAACGCCGAAAAGGTCGGTTACATCCTCGGCTTTGACCACAAAAAAGCCTTCGCCGATGGCGTGAACCCGGTGGAGGGCAAAAACTGGCGCAACTATCTGCCGGGCAAGTTCGCTTTTGACGCAGAGGTAGTAACCCTCTCCGGCGCAAACGGTATGACCTTCTGCACCACCGACGATTCGCGTGCGCTGGTGGATACGCCCTTTGACACGCCGGAGAAGGTAAATGTCGCTAATGTCACGCGCCAGACGAAGCTCATCGCCGCCCTGCTCTACCATATCCTGAACGACACCAACGCGCCGGGTGAGCTGAACGTGCCGCGCTTCCCTATCTCCGAGCCGGGCAACTTCCAGACCATGGGCTTGCAAGGCGGCTTCGGCACGTTGGATGGGCAGGTAGTGCTGTTTGACCCACGGCGCAGTTTTATTCCCAATCAGCCTGTGCCTGGCTCGCTGGCGGTGGTGCGCCACGCCACCAAGACCTTTATGGGTGTGCGCGGCAACATGATTCAGATGGTGGGCGAGGACGCCTACTTCCGCTTCCCTGGTATCCCGCCTATCACCGCCTACGGCTGGAACCGTATGACCAGCATTGCTGCATACCGCCTGAACGAACAGACTGGCGAGATTGAATTCGCCCCCGACCTCGGGGTGACCGGCGCGAGCGAGTACGCCATCGATTTCACCATGTCCACTGGACGTAAGACTACACGTATCGTGGTCTTCCGCTGCGTGCCCACGTCGATCTATGACCTGGTAGACCAGCAAGCGCTGCGCGCACTTACTACGCTAGAGGTGCTGGACGGCGAGACGAATGGGCAGCCGCGCATGTACGGCTACACGCTGGCGACGGTGCAGGACTACTCGCTTACCTCCTACGTAGAGGACGTGGCGGTGGTGTTTGCCCAGCCCGGCTCGCGCATCAAGATTATGATGGGCGTAGGACCTGGCGCCACGCGCTTCCTGCTGATTAACTCCACGCCCCAGAAGCCCGAAGGGGAGGGGTACCTGGTTGCTGGTAGTGCGGAGGAGGCGCAGGGATTCGTCGTGCGCGCCTTTTCGGAGAGGGAGCTGACCGAACGCGACCTGATTGCACGCGGCGGAACCATCGCCAACACCGCCCTGCGCGTGGCAGAGGACATGTGGAACCTGGATGAGTGGCGTATGAGCCGTCTACGTCAGTTCCGCATCATCAATGAGGGTCTGGAGCAACTGCACGGGCTGGCAAAAGAGCATCTGGACAAGGCTCGCGCCGCTCTGGAGCGCAAGGACTATGCCACCTTCGACACCTACGCCCGTGCAGCGTGGGGCTACGAAGCGCGCGCCTACCCCGACGTACAGGCGACCGCCAACGACGTGGTGCGCGGCGTCATCTTCTACCTGTTCCTGCTGATGCCCTTCGCGTACTTTATGGAGCGGTTGCTATTCGGCTTCAGCGATCTGCGACGCCAGCTGCTTGCTGCGTTCACCATCTTCCTGCTCATCTTCTTCGCCTTCAGCCAGATACACCCGGCGTTCCAGCTGGTAAGCAACCTGTTCGTGGTGCTGCTGGCGTTCATCATGCTGGCGCTATCGCTACTGGTGACCTTCATGGTGGCGGGCAAGTTCGAAGAGCAGCTGAAGCAGCTCAACCGCCAGATTAGCGGTATCCACCGCGCCGATATCGGTCGGGTAAGTGTGGCGTTCGCCGCGTTCAACCTGGGCGTGTCCAACATGCGCCGACGCAAGGCTCGCACCGCCCTCACCAGCATCACGCTCATTCTGCTCACGTTCATCGTGTTGTCGTTCACCTCTATCGTGAACGTGTTGCGCTTCAACAAGGTTCCTGCGCCGGGCACACCGTTGTACAACGGCATCATGATCCGCACCGCGTTGTGGGAACCGTTGCAGGAGCCTGCCTACCGCCTGCTCAACGATGAGTTCCGCGACAGGGCGGTGGCGCCCCGTTCGTGGTTCTTCGGCGCGGCTTTTGGCGAGCAGTCGTTCCTCACCCTGCGCCGCGGCGACCGCCAGTACGATGCGAAGGCGGCGGTGGGCTTGTCGCCCGCCGAGGCGGAGGTCACGCAACCGCAGAAAGCATTGATCGCTGGACGCTGGTTCCGTGAGGGCGACCGTTACGTGGCTATCGTGCCTACTGCCATCGCTCAGCAACTGCGCATCGAGCCCGAGGACGTAGGCAAGGCAAAGGTGAACTTCAGCGGCGTGGACTATACCGTCATCGGCATCCTCGATAGCCAGAAGTTCAAGGGCATTACCGACCTGGACCGCGAGCCGTTGACGCCGGTAGACTTTATCCTGATGCAGAAGATGCAACGGCAGGGAGCAGGCGCGGGCGAGGCTGGCTTCCGCGAGTACGTTCACCTCGAGCCGGACGCCTGCTTCTATATTCCGTACAAGACGTTAATGAACATCGGCGGTGAAATCCGCAGCATCGCTATCTCCTTCGCCACGCCAGATGAGGTGAAGGTGGTGTTGGACAAGCTGATGCCTCGTCTGGGGTTGAACATCTACGCGGGGCAGGGCGACCGCACGTGGCGCTATTCCACGCTGGCAGCTACAGCGGGGCGCGGTATCGAGTTCATCGTCATCCCCGTGCTGATTGCCGCGCTCATCGTGTTGCAAACCATGCTCAGCAGTGTGTATGAGCGCGTGAAGGAGATACATATCTTCTCCTCGCTGGGCTTGTCGCCCACGCACATCGGCTTGCTGTTCCTGGCGGAGGCGATGGTATACGCCATCATCGGTTCGGTGACAGGCTACTTCCTCGGTCAGCTGAGCGCAAAGGTTATCGTCTGGCTGAACGTGCCCGGACTGTACCTCAACTTCTCGTCGATGGCGGCGGTGGTCTCCACGCTGATTGTGGTAGCGACGGTGCTGGGTTCTACCATCTATCCCGCACGCAAAGCGTCGGAAGTGGCTACGCCCGCGTTGGAGCGCACGTGGCGTGTGCCCGAACCGGAAGGCGATGTATGGCGCATTCCCATGCCCTTCTCGGTAACGCGCGTGCAAGCGGCGGGCTTGAACTCGTTCCTGAGCGAGTGGCTGCAGGCATACGAGGAGTACTCCATTGGCGACTTCGTGACGCAGGGAGTGAAGGCAGAAGAATACGACCACGACGGCGGAACCGCCTACCGCATCACCTGTACGGCATGGGTCGCGCCGTTTGACCTGGGCGTCAGCCAGAACGTGGAGATTGAAGCCACACCGACGGATATGCCCGACGTGTACGACCTGCACCTGACGCTGACGCGCCTGAGCGGCGACATCGCCAACTGGAAGCGCGTGAACCGCCGCTTCCTGAACACCCTGCGCAAGCAGTTCCTGATATGGCGAACGTTGCGCCAGGAGGAGCGCGAGCGCTACCTGCAGAAGACCGACGGTCGGCAGCCTGCGGGCGTGCCCAGCACGCAACCGGCGACAGGCGCGTGAGATGTAAGGAGGACATGCGCTTTCGGGAGAGTAAGCGAATTGGGCTACTACGTCATTGCGCATGACGGCAACCGTTACGGTCCGGCGGATATTGCGACGCTCCAGCAATGGGTGCGGGAGGGGCGCATTGCCCCGAACACCACACTGGAGGACGAATTTAGCGGCACGCAGATACGAGCGAGCCTGTTGCCCGAGCTGAGCCATCTGTTTGCCGCGATGCCACCGCCGGCAGCAGACGCGGTTCGCCAGCCTCCTCCAACGCCGCGCTCCGCCGGTACGCCCAGCGGCGAGGCAACAGCAGCGCTGGTTTTTGGCATTCTGGGGCTGATATGCTGCCCTGTGTTTGGCATCGCCTCGCTCATACTGGGTAAACAGGAGATGAACCGAATTGAGCAGGGACTTTCTGCGGTAGAGGGGCGTGGGTTGGCGCAGGCGGGATACATTCTGGGCATTGTGTCGTTGGTGATATGGATTCTGGGGTCCCTGTTCTGGATTGTAGCCTTTAGCGCAGCCTGGCAAGACGCTATCCGGTCGCAGCCGCCACCTGCGCCATAGCAGGAGCTCGTCATCATTGCGAGTAAGGCGAAGAATCTTGTTGGCTCGATACAGGGAGATGCTTCGCTGACCTCAGCATGACAGGGAAAGCGCTGCGCTATGCTATCATTCTGAGCGGAGCGAAGAATCTTGTTGGCTCGATACAGGGAGATGCTTCGCTGACGCTCAGCATGACAGGAAAAAGGCACGCCCTGTCATTCTGAATGCCAGATGTTCGCTCTGCCCAGCGTGGCAGGAGGCGGAGTAGAACTGATGAGAGTGTTACTGCTTACCGGTGTACTTGGCGTGGTAGGGCTAACAGCATACTGGCTGCAACCTTACGTGGAACGTGCGCCCACAATGTGCCTGTTCCACCTGGTCACGGGCAAGCCCTGCCCTACCTGTGGCATGACGCGGGCGACGTGTGCACTGGTGCATGGCGAATGGGCGAAGGCGATGAGTTACCACCCACTGGTGATACCGTTCTGGGCGGCTATGTCATGTCTGTTGTGGACGCATTTTGTGTTGCCGTTGTCTGAAAAAACAGAGCGATGGCGCAGGTGGAGCCTGTGGGCGTTTTTGACAGTGGTCGGTACAGGGCTGCTGCTGCGAGCAGCCGAGTGGGTGAGATAGGGTTGGAGGGCGAGGCTCCTGCCGAGCCGTTGTTTTGTATGGTCGCG
>JANWYZ010000136.1 GCA_025054895.1 bacterium
CATGCTGAAATAGCTCGTTGTCCCCTCTACTCCCACCGCAACCGGTAACACCACCACCTTCGCACCTGTCTCTCGAGCGATGGCGTCAGCGAAGCGGCGAGGACGAAAATGCTCCAGCAAAATCACCCTGCAGTTTGCGTCTTTCATGCGAGCAATCACCTCGCGCAGGTGCCCTGGCGACGGTGGGATGCCTGGTTTCGGCTCTATCGTCGCCAGCTCCTGTAAGCCAAATCGCTGCAGGAAGTAGGGCAGGCTCTTATGGTATACCACCACTGGCGTTCCCCGGTAGGGAGCAAGCTGTTGCTGCCAACGCTTGAGATGCTCGTCCACCTGCCGCATGAACTGTTCCGTATTCTGCTGGTATATCTGTGCGTTTGCAGGGTCCACTCGCTTCAGCCCCTCAAGGATGTTTCGCGCGACGATTTTGGCGTTGGCAGGGTCAAGCAGATAGTGTGGGTTGCCGTAGATATGGATGTCGCCCATCGATGGGTCCACACGCCCGGTTGGTACTTCCAGCTTTTTCATACCCACCGAGCAGTCCACATAGCCGGGCGCGCCGCGCAAGATAGAGGCGTTACGGGCAGCGGTCAGCAGGTCGTCCGCCCAGAGGTCTAAATCCATGCCCACGCGCACGAACAGTTTGGCGCGAGACAGCTCCAGAGCCATGCTGGGGCGGGGGGTTACCAGATGGAAGTCGTCCTGCGGACGAGCCAGCGAGCTCACCTGCACGCGGCTGCCCCCAACCTGCTTCACGATGTCCGCAAGGTCCGTGAACGTAGCAACCACACGCACCTGCGCGGCAACAGGCAGAGCGAAAAGTATGTACAGAGCAGTCAAAACGTGTTTCATCCTGTCCCTCCTACTGCGTGCTTTCCAGCGGATGCGAATGCGGGCCAAAGCCGAACATCAGCTGTAGCATCAGCTCATTGCGCACACTGTCGTCTGCAGGCTTCAGATTGCGCCACTGCAGGCGGAGAAAGGATTGTTCGTTCAGGCGATAGGTCAGTATCGCGCTCAGCGCTCTATCGGCTCCTGTTACATCCTCGTCCGCCTCCAGGAAAGCACGTCTCGACCAATCGTAACGCACACCGTACTCCCAGTAGCGGTCGGGTTTGTAGGAGGCGAGCAGGTAGTAGCCCTGTCGGTTCGCAGCAGCACCACCACTCTCGCGCCGGTGTTGCAGCCACTCTCCAGCTATCAACAGTCGCTGCGCGGCTCCGAAGAAACGACGGTACTGAAAATCCGCCCCTAACAAACGCAGGTTGTCGCCGTTTTGCGCACGGGTGGTCAAACCCGATAAGCCGATTTCGAGCTCGTTATCGCGGTTGATGACGGGGGCGAGTGTCAGTCTTGCCATGCGTAGCAGCTGACCTCGTGCGCCCAGAGCGGACGGCTCATGCTCCTCTTCTCCCTCTTCGTGCTCGTGGGCGTGAGGTACCCCCAGAGCGGCGTGGTCGTTCAGGGTAAACAGCCCCAGCTGCAATTCGGCGAACACGTTGCCAGAGGGCGCAAGGTACTTCAGCACTCCTCCGTTGGAGAGGGCTCCGTGTTCCCCAAGCAGGTTCGCGACTGGCAAGGGGTAGTCCCGATACAGTAGCTGGTGCGGATGGATAGGATTCACCCGTCCGAAGGGCAGGCGCATCCTGCCCAGCCTCGCGCCAAACGGCGTATTGCCCAGCTGGATAACAGTAGCGTACGCTTCCTCTACCGACGCGGAGAAGTCTTCTTCCTTGTCGAAGGCGACGATGGCGTCGAAGCGGATGCTGGGGTAGACATAGCTCTGGAAAGCCAGCTCCAGCTCATCCTGCTCGAAGCGGTTGCGATTCTTGTCTCGCTTGCGGTCCTGGAACAGCACGCCGCCATTCGCCACCACGCTAATCTGAGGCAGGTTCGTAGCAGGAACGGCTGGCGCGGCCTGCTGTGCTTCTTGCTGCGCCAGCTTCTGCTCTAGTTCGCGCAGCCGCTCGGTCATCTGCTGAATCTGCGCCTTCAGGTCGTCAATTTCTTTCCGCAGGGCGGGGTCTGGCGCAGCAGACACCACGCCGGTTATGCAACACAGTAGTATGAGTGATGTTACAAAAGTACGCATGGGTTATTGACCTCCTCTGGCAAAAAGTATAAAGCATCCCTGCCGCCGCTTCCGACGGCACAGGCGATCCATCGCGAAGATTTGCTTATGCCACAGGAGGCGCGCGAGAAAAAACGGTATCTGACAGCGGGCAACAGAAAAGCACAAGGTGGGGAAGCGCTGTTACCGGGCACTCCAGCAGCGGGGACGATAACAACGGCGCATGTATCTCTGCAACGCTGAGGCTCTCCCAGTAACATACCACGCATCGCACCGCGCACGACGGTCCACCACACTGGACGCTCGTTTGTTCACGAGGAGTACGCACGAGGTGATGATGTGCAAAAGGCTGCGCCATCACCCATGCCATCCAGAAGAGGGCAAATATGGTCAATCCAAAGCGTTGCATCGGTTCCTTGTGTATATTACCACACATACTGTACAGGGTCAACGTTCCTGCGCGTTGCCCTTGCTGGTAGCCTGCTCAACGCGGCGGAACAGGTCTATCCAGTGCCTTTGGGCAGGAGCCTTATCCGTTACAGAGGAATGTTATCAGCGTAAAAGGTTTGAAGTGTCGCAAGCTGGAGGTAATGCAATGAGAGACCCCCGTTTTGAACAGCTGGCGCAGGTGCTGGTCGGGCACAGCACGCGCGTGCAGCCGGGTGATAAGGTACTGGTGGAAGCCACCGATGCGCCTGACGAGTTTCTGTGTGTGCTGATAGAGCAGATTGTAAAGGCGGGAGGCATCCCGCTGGTAGACACAAAGCACACGAAGGTCATGCGTACGCTGCAGATGCACGCTAGCGAGGAACAGCTGCGAACCATCGCTGAGGTGGAGAAGTACCGTATGGAGAGGATGCAGTGCTACATCGGGGTGCGGGGTACGCTAAACAGTGCACAGATGTCGGATGTGCCGATGGAACAGGTGGAGATGGTTCAACGGCTGTGGTGGAAACCGGTTCACAGTGAGGTGCGCGTGCCCAACACCCGGTGGGTGGTACTGCGCTGGCCCAACGATAGTATGGCGCAACAGGCAAACATGAGTACCGAAGCGTTCGAGGACTACTACTTCCGCGTATGCACGCTGGACTATAGCCGGATGGAGAGAGCGATCCAACCACTGGTGGAACTGATGAGCCGGACCGACCGCGTGCGTCTGGTAGGTCCAGGCACCAACCTGACATTTTCCATTAAGGATATTCCCGTTATCCCGTGCTATGGGTTGCGCAATATCCCCGACGGTGAATGCTTCACTGCCCCAGTACGCGACTCGGTGGAAGGCGAAATCACCTTCAATGTGCCATCGCTGTATCACGGCAAGACCTTCGAAAACATCCGCCTCAGGTTCAAAGCAGGCAAGATTGTGGAAGCCACCTGTAACCTCACCGAAGAACTCAATGTCATACTGGACTTTGACGAAGGGGCGCGTTACGTGGGCGAGTTCTCACTGGGTTTTAACCCCCACATCTTGCACCCGATGAGAGATACCCTGTTCGACGAAAAGATTGCGGGTTCGCTGCACTTCACTCCGGGCAACGCTTATACTACCGCAGACAACGGCAACCGTTCTCAGATACACTGGGACCTGGTGCTGATTCAGCGCCCTGAGTACGGAGGAGGGGAAGTGTATTTCGACGACCGCCTGATACGCAAGGATGGACGCTTCGTCGTGCCCGAGCTGGAGGGGTTGAACCCTGAGAAACTGGCGTAAGGGTTGCTGATTCGCCGGGCGCGCTCTGTGGTAAACCCTATCGCTCTGAGCGAAGCGAAGAATCTCCCAGATATTTCGCCCTTTTCAGCATGACAGGGGAAGAGCGATACGAGGCGCCTCTGCTTCGAGGCAGCTGTAGTCACTCTCCTGCTGCCTCTAAGCTCAACCTCTGCTCTAAGGTTCACCCTCACACTTACCGACAATATTACCGGCTTGGCGTCCCACAACCTGTGGAGAGAGGAGGTGAAAGCGTGACGCAAACGGTACAGGTGGAAGCCAGCACAAGCGCCCTGCCCACAGCGAGCAGGTTCCCGCCGCAGGGCGCCGTATCGGATACACAGGAAGATAGCCGCGCTTTTGCTCAGCTGCTGGAAATGGCGCAAGCCCTTTTCTTCTCCGGCGAGCAGAAGCAGGAGACGCCAGTGCTGGCGGATGGTCTCCTTTCGGCGCAACAGTCGCCAAACCCTGTAGAGGAGGCAGAGCAGTTAGCTGCCTTCTTCGGAGTACCGCTACTTGTGGCAAACGTGCCTTCTGTGCAGCCCGCTCCGATAGACACAGCACCCACCTCTGAAGACGGAACATCTCGCCAGCCGGTGCAGATAGCGTTCCTTCCTCAAGTAGCAACCGATATGCGCGCGCCGATGCATCCGCGCGTAGTGGCGGCACAAGCACAGGCAATGGGGTTCCCCAACGATGCGACAATATCGCCACTATCCGCCGACGTTGAACGCCAGCACAGCCCTGACGTTCCCGTTGCGGCAAGTCCGACAGCGGACGTGGCACAACCGGTCGCAGAGATGTCTGCAAACAGGATATTGACCGATTCGAAACAGGCAGACTCTGCACCTTCGGCAGACCAGGTGCAGACAACGCCAGACGCCTCTGGTTTGGGGCCCACAACAGCTCCCGCCCCAGAGGTGGGATTGACCCAGGGCGCTACCGGCAAGGCTCACAAGCCACCTGAGGTTTTATCTCCGGTAACGGGGACGCACAATCCAACGGCTGCATTCACACAGGCGGCTGACGCAGCACAAACCCAGCGCGGCGGCAGACACGAGAGCCAAAACGTTGTGTGGGCGATCGAAGATGTGCAGATGCAGGTGAACAAACAGACGGACTCCGAGAAGACCGAAAAGCCTTCGGTTGTACCCTCGCCGGAGGCGCGCCTGCACGGTACGCAAGGGGTGGAAAGCGTATCCGTAACGTCTCGGCACCAGCAGGCGACTGCACAGATGCCTGAAGTATCGCCTGCCGACGTAGTGCGCCAGGTAACCCGACAACTGGAAAGCATGGTCGGCAACCACAATACCGGCAGTGTGACTCTTCAGCTGGAGCCGGAGCATCTGGGCAAGCTGCGTGTGACCATCTCCCTGAGCCACGGCACAATCCACACCCATATCGTGGCGGATAATCACGCGGTTCGACAGATGCTGGAAAGCAACTCCAGCTTGCTACAGCAGGCACTACAGGAGCGGGGATTACAGCTGGGCGCACTGCAGGTTTCCGTGCAGGGAGATAGCCGTCAGTTCTTGTTTCACCAGCCTTACACTCTGTCCCCAGCGATGAGGGGCTGGCTGCAAGCGGAAGCAGCCATACACACAACGAGCGAGACAGGTTTCGTGCGATCTGCGCCGGGAGGCATCAACCTGTTGGCGTAGCGCGGAGGGGGTTGGGAAACCATGACAATCACACCGAGCAGTAGCGTGAATAATGCCGCCACCGCCTCGGCTGGTGCGGCAAAAGGTACCAGCAAAGACCAGTTCTTGAAACTGTTTCTGGCTCAGCTGCAGAACCAGAACCCACTGGAACCGATGCAGGACAGGGATTTCCTGATGCAGCTGGCGCAGTTCACGCAGGTGGAGAACGCTGAAGAGATGACGCGCACCTTACAACAGCTTCAGACGCTGGTGACAGCCACTCAAGCCACCACCCTGCTGGGTAAGCAAGTAGTGGCGCTGCCGGAAGGCGAGGCGTCATCAGTGGAGGGTAAGGTAAGCGCGGTGCGCTTTACCGCCGACGGTATACGGCTGATAGTGGGCGGCAAAGAGGTGCGCGTGCAAAACATCCTGCAGGTGAGCGGATAATTCGGGAGGTGTAGAATGCCAGAGGTTCGCCAGATAGCAAACGTTTCTCCGTCCGGGGGCGCGGCGCACACACAGCGTGCGGCACAGGACGACAAGGCGTTCCATGTTGCGCTACAACAGGCGCAAGGGAGCGTGCGTTTCTCTGCCCATGCTCAGGCGAGGTTGCAATCGCGCCAGATCCAGCTGGACTCTGAAGCGTTGCGACGGGTGGAAAACGCAGTGGATAAAGCAGCGGAAAAAGGCTCGCGCGAATCCTTGCTGCTAATGGACAACGTCGCGCTGATTGTGAGCGTGCGCAACCGCACGGTAATCACCGCTATCGACAAGGAGAACCTGAAAGAGAACGTGTTTACCAACATCGACAGCGCAGTGGTGCTGTAGCATACGGACTGTGGGGCGGGACCCCCTCCGGGTGATGGGGAAGCCCCTCTGCTCCCGAACGACCGAGGGAGCACACGGACATCATCACGGCAACTTTCGCAAGGAGGAGGTCAGATAGATGTTTCAAGCGATGTTCTCGAGCATTTCCAGCATCAAGGCGCATCAGGTGCGCATGGGAGTAGTTGGCAATAATATCGCCAACATCAACACCACTGGCTTCAAATCGGGAAGGGTAAACTTTCAGGAGATGCTCTCCCAAACGCTACGGGGAGCCAGTAGACCTACGGAAGGCGGTCTGGGAGGCACTAACCCGATGCAGGTGGGTTTGGGCACTCAGGTGGGCAGCATTGACACCATTCTGGAGCAGGGCAGCCTGCAGGCTACCAACCGGGTAACCGACCTTGCCATTCAGGGCAATGGCTTCTTCGTGGTGAGCAACAGCAAGCGAGTCGCCTTCACACGCGACGGCAACTTCGACGTCGACGCCAACGGCACTCTGGTACACAAGGCGACCGGCGAGAAGCTGGTAGGATGGATGCCCAATGCGCAAGGGGTTATCGATACAACTGAGCCTCTGAGCGCGACTTCAGTTATCGTCATCCCGGTCGGTAAAACCGTCGCCGGGCAGGCTTCCACCAGCGCAAGCTTCAAAGGCAATTTGCAGCTGGATGGCACCAGCTGGACGACCAGCGTGATGCTATACGATGCGGTAGGAGCGCCTGTAGACCTCAGGCTGAGGTTCTCGCGGTCCACCAGCTCCCCGCCAAGCACCCCGTGGGAGCTGCAGTACTCGCTGGATGGAGGCTCTTCATGGACGGCGGTTGGCAACGTCGAGTTTGACTCACAAGGACGCATTATCAGCGGCGCCAACCCCACCATCACCTTCACGCCTCCGGGCAGCGGCGCTCCTGATATGACCGTGTCTATCGACCTGAGCCGTATCACCCAGCTGGCTACCAGCTCTACGGTGGAACCCATCGCACAAAACGGCTACCCGCCGGGCACGCTGGAACAGCTCACCATCGAACCCGATGGTACTATCAACGGCGTGTTCAGTAACGGTCTGAACTTGCCCGTCGCACGGGTGGCGCTGGCGGTGTTCAACAACCCGGGCGGTCTGGAAAGAACGGGCAACAATCTGTTCCGTGAGTCGGTCAACTCCGGTGTTGCGAATATCGGAACAGCGCAGACAGGCGGACGGGGTTCCATTAGTTCGGGCTATCTGGAGATGTCTAACGCCGACATCGGCAACGAGTTTACCAACCTGATAGTCACCCAGCGCGGCTTCCAGGCAAATACGCGCATCGTCAGCACCGTAGACGAGATGATGCAGGATGTGCTGCAGATGAAACGGTAGGCATAGTTCTGGTCTGAGAGGCAAAACAGCGGAGGGATAGGCTACGCCCATGCTGTCGCTTTCATGCCCAGCCGAAGGCGAAGCATCTCTGAGACCCTTCGCTAACGCTCAGGGTGACAGATGAGGTAGAGGGCGAGGTTCCTGCCGAGCCGTCTGTGTGGTCGCGACGGAGCGCGACCCTCCAGTGGCACGCGCCTCTTGCGCGGGGCTCATGGGCGCGACGCCCATGCGACGAACATGGTCAGGTCGCGACGGAGCGCGACCCTCCAGTACGGTCATGCTGAGCCGAAGGCGAAGCATCTCGGAGTTTCTTCGCCGACGCTCAGAATGACACGGCGCTCAGAATGACATGGCGCACTGATGTGCGCCACTACAAACATGAGGCAAAAGGACGCTGAAAAGCCATGATTCAAGTGACAAGGCTGGACCATTCGCAACTGGTGGTCAACGCCGAGCTAATAGAAACCATAGAAGCCACGCCGGATACTGTGATCACCCTCACCAGTGGTAAGAAGCTGGTGGTTAGCGAGAACGTGGAGGAAGTTGTCCGGCGGGTGATAGAGTATCGCCGTCATGCTTACCGGTCGCAGCAGGAATAACAACGCTGGCTCCAAAACGGACGCTACCACCATCGGTGGGCTACTTTTGGGCGTCGGCTGCTTGTTAACCGCTCTCTGGCTGGAGGGAGGGCATTTGCAACAGCTGGTGAACGTGCCCGCAGCGCTCATCGTGCTTGGAGGCACTTTCGGAGCCACCATCGTCGGTATCAGCGCCCAGCAGTTGCGCGACCTGCCGCGCATCCTGCGCCAGGCTCTGGTCAGCTCGCCAGCGGATGTCCCGCATA
>JANWYZ010000137.1 GCA_025054895.1 bacterium
GCTGCATCAGAAGCCTTTCGGGCGAGGCGGAACGCATCCCCCGGTGGCGCGCGCATCTTGCGCGTGCATCACGGGCGAGACGCCTGTGCACCGTTGACCCCGTATCAGCAAACGGGCAACACATGGACGGTCACGCGAGATATCAGGGAGGTCTACTTTGGCGGATTTGTTGCTCGAAATCGGGACGGAAGAGCTACCTGCCAGCGTGATAGAGAACGCGCTGGAGCAGTTGCAGGTTGCCGTTACACAGCGGCTGCAGGATGCGCGCATCGCCTTCGGTGAGGTGGAGACCTTCGGTACGCCGCGCAGGCTGATTCTGGTTGTCCATGAGGTAGCAGAGAGCCAGCCGGACATGGTGCGCGAGGTGCGCGGACCTGCGGCAAATGTGGCGTTCGACGCGCAGGGCAACCCGACTCCCGCCGCGCACGGCTTTGCCCGCAAGCAGGGCGTGGACGTGGCGCAGCTGGAAATAGTGCATACCTCCCAAGGCGACTACGTGATGGCAAGGGTGTTCGAACGCGGCAAATCGACAGTGGAGGTAGCAGTGAGCATCTTGCCTGAAGCCATCCGTTGCTTGACCTTTCCCAAGATGATGCGCTGGGGTAGCGGTAACCTGCGCTTCTGCCGACCGATTCGCTGGGTGCTGGCATTGTATGGCGACGAGGTGGTACCGTTCGAACTGGACGGCATCCAGAGCGGGAACCGTTCGCGTGGACATCGCTTTCTCGCGCCAGAAGAGTTCGAGGTGCGAACTCCTGCCGACCTCTTCCGCCAGCTGGGCGAGCGATACGTGCTATACGACCATCGCCGCCGTCGTGAGGCGATACGAGAGCAGGCAAACCGCCTGGCGGAACAGGTTGGAGGACGCATCCTGTGGGACGACGCGCTGCTGGACGAGGTAACTCATCTGGTGGAGTATCCCACCGCCCTGCTGGGACGCTTTGACTCTGCCTTCCTGAGCTTGCCGGAGCCGATACTCATTACTGCTATGAAGAAGCACCAGCGGTTCTTTGCGGTAGCAGACGGAATGGGCAAGCTACTGCCTTACTTCGTAGCAGTGCGTAACGGCAACGATTACTGTCTGGACGTAGTGCGCGAAGGTAATGAGCGTGTGTTAACAGCTCGCTTCAATGATGCACACTTCTTCTACGAGCGCGACCGCCAGCAACCGCTGGAGGCGTTTGTAGGCGAGCTGAAGCGGATAGTGTTTCAAGAGAAGCTCGGCACGATGGCGGATAAAACCGCGCGTCTGGCGATAGTAGCGCGCGAGATAGCGCAACGGATGGAAATTGACCCCTTGTTGGCGGAACGTGCAGCGACCCTTTGTAAAGCCGACCTTGCTACCGAGGTGGTGATGGAGCTGCCTGCGTTGCAGGGCGTCATGGGCAGGGAGTATGCCCTGCTGTCTGGCGAGGACGTAGCGGTAGCGCAAGCGATAGCCGAGCACTACATGCCCCGCTTTGCGGGAGACGCCCTCCCCGATAGCCCTCTGGGAAGATTGCTGGCAGTATGCGACCGGGTGGATACGCTGGCAGGCTACATCGGTGCATTACAGATTGTGCCGACCGGTTCAGGAGATCCATTTGGCTTGCGCCGGGCGGCTCAGGGCGCAGTGCAAATTCTAACGGCGGTGGAGGGAACACCTCGCTTGTGGGCGCTTGTGGAAGCAGCGGCGCGCGCCTACGCACAGCAGGGTGTTGACATGACTGAAGAAGGATTACGCCTGCTGGCGCAAATGTTCTCACAACGGGTGGAGGCTCTTCTGCAAGACGAGGGCATTCGCTACGATGTAGTACAAGCGGTGCTGGCGGAAGAGCGCGTCGAGCCTTTCGCGGCGTGGGTAAACGCCCGGATGTTAAACGCTTTGCCGGTGGAGCGCTTGACTCCTGTTGCTCTGGCGGCAACACGCGTGCGCAATATCCTCAAAGGGGGCGAGGCTGCCAGGCTTGTGCTCACCGCCATTTTGCGACCACCGTCGGAATGGCTTGCGCAGGTGGACACCTCACTGTTCCAGCATGATGAGGAGCGGGTTCTGTACCAGCTGGCTGTGGAGCATCAGGAGAAGATGGGTGAAGTTGCAAACCGGTTCTGCGGTGAAGACCTCTTCACTCTGCTGGAGATTTTTACCGAACCGGTCAACAGGTTCTTCGATGCGGTGCTGGTGATGGCGCCGGAGGAGTCAGTGCGGCGTAACCGCCTGCTGCTGCTGGCTGGTGTGGATGCTCTCTACCGGTATATTGGCGACTTCAGCAAACTGGTCGTCTGACGTTTTTCATGTGGTTCCACTGGTAGCACGTGCATCCTGCACGTGGATATCCACAGACGATGGTTGTTTGCCCCAGAGCAACGGAAACCTCGTTCTAGTGCGAGGCTCTTGCCGAGCCAATGTTCCCTCTTTGACCTGTTCATGCAACAGCCAGGTGAGGTTGTTCCTGCTCGGCGAGAGCCTCATTGTTCCCGGAGCAAGGTGTTCCGAACTTACGGGGCTCCTTGAGTACACCAACCCCACTGGTCCTGCTTGGCAAAGCCCCACAGCTCGTCACGACAAACGTCTGGCGCGGGTTGCTGTCCGCACCAGCGGGTGTACGCGCCTGAGGTGATGCAGTACTGACGCAGCGCGTTGCGGTTGATGTTGAGACCTGTGCAACCCGACAGCTTTGCGGTAAAGGTCTTGGCGTGTCCGTCCGCGTAACAGGCGTTGACAATGTCGTTGTGGCGAGCCTGCACGGGCGAGTCGAACAGATTGAAGTTACAGGCACCCGGTAGTGCAAGATTGCCGTCCGAAGCCAGTGCGGTTTCTGCTGGGAATTCGATGGAGGCAATCGACGCGCTGATGTTGGTTATCGCGTAGTTGAAATTGTAGCTAGCCAGGGTGAAACCGCCACACTCTCCCCCGGCTACTCCGATGCCCTTGAAGCCAGCGTCAACGTCCATTGCTCTGGGCTCAGAAGGACACTGATAAATCTGCCGGTTTTTCACGTAAGGCTCTATGGCAGCCAAAAACGTAAACGCGCAGGGCTGTCCGGCGGCGTTTCTGGACAGATAGTAGCTGATGGGGAAGCGCTCGTCGTAGTCCTGAACATACATCATAGCAGCAGTTCCCATCTGCTTCATGTTACTCAAGCAGCTGGTCTGTCTGGCTTTCTCCCGGGCTCTGGCAAAAACCGGGAACAGTATCGCCGCCAGTATCGCGATAATCGCGATAACCACCAGCAGCTCAATAAGCGTAAATGCTCGTTTCACTCGTTTCATTGGTGTATCCTCCTTCAAACTCTGGGTTATGCGGGTAACCCTTAGTACATTCTATAACGACTATGCCAAAGTTGTCAAGTGTACTTCACGCTACATAAGCTGGCTCAACGGCAAACACCCTTCGGCTTCGAGGTGTTAGAGTGATGCGGAACCCAACGAAAAAAGCCGGGGAGGATTTCCTCCCCGGCGATGCTTCAGTTGGCTGCGTTACCTCTCGCTTTGGATAAGCAGATTACCCGTTTTCGGGTCGTAGTGGATTTTGACGTCCAGCGCGTCGCGCACAAACGACAGCGGCACGATGGTGCGCCCTCTATCAATGAAGGGGGCGATTTCCATCGGCAGTGTCTGGTTGTTGACCTGCGCCGTCGGTTGTCCAATCTTCAGCTCGATCTCTCGCTCGGCGTTGACTGCTCGCACCGTTCGGGATTGCGGATACCAGAAGAGCCATCCGCCGGTGTGTTCGAATATCTGGCGGAAGGGCGCCAGTGGCACGCCGTCCTGCACGCGCGGAGGCACGTCGAAGGCGATGCGTGTGTTGTCAAACACCACCTGAAACGTCGAGCTGGGGATGATGATCTTATCTCCCGCGCGCACGCGATTCGGGTTGGTAATGCCGTTGACAGTTGCCACCGCCTCCGGCGAAACGCCATGTCGCTTTGCGATGCCAATGAGGGTATCGCCCCGGCGCACCTCGTATACCGCTTGCGGTGTGGTCGGAGCTGTTGCTAGCATCTGTGGCACAACCAGCTTCTGCCCTGCCGGTGCGGTAGATGAGGACAGTACTTCAGGCTGGCGCGCGCCCTCGCTTACAACAGCTGCGGCGGACGGTTGCAGGGAGACGCGCGGCTCAGCTACCGGAGCCGAATCGCGCTGGCCGCCCAACAAAGATGGTGGGGCGACAGCACGCGCCATCTGCTGCGTGGTGGCGGTTGTGGGCGTTTTGGCATCGCTTACGGTGGGCTTTGCTCCAACGCCGATGTTCGGTGAGGGTACTGTGTCGCGCACGATGGAGGAAGGCGTTGCTTCCACAGGTTGTAGCGAAAGGGTGCTGCCCAGCGGGGAAAGCAAGATGTCCGGAGAGCTGGGTTTGGCATCGGGCAGGCGTGTTTCGCGAACTGTTTGACCGCCTGGATTATTAACCAGCACGCGAACAGGGGCTGCTTTGTAGGTGTTTCGCGCCTCGTCCACACCCAGCGCCTCGATGAGATGCCACCCGTTTTCCACTGTGGTGGTATCCCACGTGTAGGTATAGGGTGGGAAGTTACGCAGTGTCTTGAACTGGCGGTCAATGAACAGGCTGATGTACGCCCTGCCCAGCTGCTCGCTTACCCGAAGCGCAATTTCCACCTTGCCCGACACGGATGTACCGTTCGCCGGGGAGACAATAGCGAGAGGCAGGTTGACGAGAGTTGGCGCCTCTACGGTGACGCTGGTGCGTGTAGTGCCTACCGTACCGTCCGCTTCAATTGCTTTCAGGGTAACCGTATGCTTGCCCGCGCTAAGATAGGCGGGATCGAGGATAAACGAGGCAACGCCTCGCTCCTGGGGAACATCCAGAGACTTTTCGGCGAAGAGTACATTGCCTACCCATAGCTCCAGCTTCACTATCGCCTTGCCCTGGTACCGCACCGAAAGCTCTGTGCTCACCTGCAGAGGCTGCGCGAAATCACGTGCGTTAATGACCTGCAGGCGTGGTGCGTTGTCGGGTATTGCTTGCACGTTTGCAGGCAGCCACGCTGTGGAAGTTAACAACGCCGCTGCCACAGCAAGAACGTACACGGTTCTTTTCATGCACCTGCCTCCTTTTTCTCTCTGGGATTACGGTTTGGCGCCACACTTCAGCGTCACAGGCACTTTACGCTACCATAACTTCGTGCCTCTGTCAAGTCTTTCCTGCATTCTTCGAGGGGAATTTTTTAGCCCGGACAGAAGTCGTACATACGTGTGTCCAGTATCACGCTCATCGCGCTCCAGAACGCGCCCACGCAGTACTCGCCCAGAATCACCCCAAACATGAAGGGCATCATCTGGCGGTTGAGCTTGTAGCCGCCGTAACGCAATACCAGCCACTTGATGACACTGGCAATCAGCAAGCACGACCAGAAGTACTCTACACCGAAGTTGAGCGACAGGGCGTACCCAGCCGGGTGGAAGGGCCACCACAGGAAACGCATTCGCGCCAGGTTCATGAGCGAGGCGGCGGCAAAGCCGAACACTACCGCCAGCATCGCCGTCACACTGGGTTCTCGCGGCGAGCGTATCTGACTTTCCAGCCAGTAATAGTTGCCCCAGTTGTGCATGTCCATATAGTCTACGCCAGTGGTGTTGGCGTATTTCAGATGCAACGCCGCCCAGTACGAAGCCAGTCCGCCAAAGAACATCGCGAACATCATCACCCAGCCCATACCCTTCATGTTGATACCGCCCTGTTGCGCCATTTTCATCGCTTCCAGCTGGCAGGGCATGGGGTGGGTGCGGTAGCCGCGACCGCTAAACCACCAGAACATGGTCATCATTGCCAGGCTGGGTGCGCCGATGGTAGTAGAGCCGAACATCATGATGAGGAAGGTCTGGGAGTTCATGCCCACTACTTCGTGCGCTGGAGGTCCCAACTCCGCCCGAACACGAGTAATGCCGATGGATATGATAAAGAATATCAGGAAAAACAGTATCGCAACCCACAGCTTCATACTAGCAGCCACGCAGAAAACTATTAGAAAAGCCATGCCCAGCAGTAATCCGATAACCGCCCCCCGGTAACTGAGCGCCTCGCGCGAGTCGTCGATGCCTGCGTAACGCGGTTGAATCGCTTTGCGCCATACCTCGCGCAGGTGATGTCGTGCGCCCCATATCGCGAAGGCGAAGATGGCGAACCACGCGCCGTAGGATTGCTCGTTGAAGAAGGGAAAGGTGTATGGACGCCCTTGCTCTACCCCTGCGGCGGTCGCTACGATACGCAGTGCCATCTTTAACAGGAAGAAGAACCATATCGAAAACGAGAGGTCGACGGGCAGAAAGTATCCAAGCGCAATGATAAAGGGATACAACGGCAGCGGAAACCATCCCACGCCGTTCCAGGGCGGCGAGGTGAAGTACTGCTGCAAGTTACGCGAAGGATGGTCGTGCCGTACGATGATCTCTGGAATGGCGGGGAAGAGCACGTGCAGTCCATTCAGCACGTCCAGTCCACCGCCAAGCAGCGCACCGACGATGAGAGGCTTCTGCAGGAAGAAGCTGGTGTTGCCGCCGTTCGCTACCATCGCCATCGGCAATTGCACGATGGGGTAGGTGAGCTTCTCGTTCTCCATCCACTGTTTGCGGATAATGACATTCATACACACCATCACCAGCCCCATCACGCCGATGAACACGCTCCATATCAGCACAGGCTTCAACCACACGAGGATACGTCCCTCGATATACAGCGTGCTATGCCCCTCGTAGTAAGGGCGCAAGAACTCTCTATCCTGCACGGTAAGCCACTTGGGGAAGTAATGGTTGAATAGCTGGTTCCATCCGTTAGTATCGTTCGCACCCCAGAAGGGCATGGACAATGCAGGAATGCCCAGCTGCAAGGTATCGTGTCCAGCCAGCGCAGAGGCGATGGTAATCATCACGTAGATGACAATCAGCTCGCCTTGCGTGAACGCATAGCGTGGCAGGAAACGCTTCAGGAGGAGCACGTTGATGAGGATGAGTATCATCAGACAGAAGACGGTGTTCCAGAAGAGCGACATCGCTGTTGCGTGGTTGCGATGCCAGATGCCTTCCACCTGAATAATCCAGTAGGTGTTGACCGGAATGAGCACCGCGCCAATGAGTATCGAGCGCAGAGTCACCCCTCGCTCGCGAACCGCCTCCTCAACGGCTTCCCTTGCGCCTACCCGCGTTGCGGGCACAGAGGGAGCTTGAGCCACAAAGCGGATTTTGCCCAGATGAAGCATGTGAAATACTCCTGACCAGTACCAAGCTGCGCCTTTATTTTAGGGTATTTGCCCTGTGGTTGCAAGGGCTGCAATACTGGTGCGGTTTACGGTATTATCTAGAGGACAGTTCCTGCTCTAACCAGAATCTAATACAGACACTATAGCAAGAAAACATGGAGGGAACCTCTGCAAATGGTAGTAGATGCGCCTCGAGGCAGTGCGGAGACCAAAATCACTAATATTGTGCGACTGGTAGTGATATGGATTGTATCACTGACTATTGTCGCGATAACTCTCGGCTTTTTCTATCGAGCACGCTTTATGGGACCCACAGATGAGGCGATGGACTATGGACAGATAGCGTACAACCTCTCGAAAGGACGTGGTTTTGTTACCAATAACATTGTGCCTCTTGGACTCTATTTCTGGAAAGATGTGCGTGAAGCGTATGACCTCGAGCATGGCCCTGCTTATCCCATGTATCTTGCGCTTTTGTTGTACAGGGGTACGCAGGATAGTACCCTTGCGCTGGGGTCGATGATATGGTTCGTGTTGAGCCTGGTACTCATCTATTTTGCGGGCAGTCGGCTGTTTAGTCCTCGTGTTGGCTACTGGGCTGCGGCGCTACTACTTTTTGCCGAAGGCGCTCTGGTCTGGCTTGCCATTTCGGGGCTACCTGCCGCAATGGCGGGATTCTTGCTGCTGGCAGCGTGCTACTTGCTGTACCGCCCCAGCCGCGAGGAGCTGGATCCGCAATCGGGGCAGGTTATCGAAGTATGGGCAGAGCGAACCCCGCGGCGCAGTTTCTGGGCTGGCGTTGTGGCAGGATTGGGTTATCTGACCCAGCTGTCGCTCTGGCTTTTGCTAATACCGGCGACTATCTACCTGATGGTTACCAACCCGGAGCGGCGCGCCAAACATGTAGTGCTGTTTCTGCTGGGCTTTGTGCTTATCAGCCTGCCCTACTGGGTACGCAACGCCCGTCTGTTTGGCAATCCGTTCTTCAACCTGCGCGTGTACGAGGTAGGCATGGCGACACAGCCGTACCCCGGCTACTCGCTGTACCGCCGCTACGAGGAAGGCAAACGCCCGCCGGGAGTCACCACGCTGTTTCTGGAAAACGCCCAGCAAGTGATGGGCAAGTGGTCGCGCAATCTGCGTAACGGTGTAGGCGCACTGCTCACGTTTCCGTACCCCGTTGTCCCTGCGCTGGCTTTTGCCGGACTGTTTATCCCT
>JANWYZ010000138.1 GCA_025054895.1 bacterium
TATGGCGCGATATAAAAGAACCTTTTATCCGCTCCAGCAGGAACGATGTCCTCTTTGAGGAGCAGTTTCAGCGCGTCCGCGGCGGTCTGGAACGTGCCCTGTGGTCCCACATGCACTGGGCCAAGGCGGCTCTGGATGAAGCCGGCTACCTTGCGCTCCACGTAGATAACAGCCAGCGGGATGAGCAGTGTGAAACTCGCCAGCACCACCGCCTTGACAAACGTCCACAACAGCGGATATTGGCTGAAAAACTGTGTGATCGCTTCAATCACCGGTCTATCTCTCCCAGAACCACGTCGATGCTACCCAGAATGGCTACAAGGTCGGCTACCTTCGCCCCTTCTAACAGGCGTGGCAACACGCTCAGGTTCACGAAGGAGGGCGCACGGATATGCACGCGCACAGGATTCGGGCTACCGTCGCTGACCATCATGAAGCTCAGCTCGCCACGCGGGCTTTCCACACGCGAGTAAGCGATACCAGCTGGAGGCTTGAATATCTTGGGCAGTTTGGTCTGCACGGACCTTCTGGCATATCCTGCAGCACTTGCTCGATAATGCGCAGGCTCTGGCGCAGCTCTTCCATGCGCACGAGATAACGCGCCCACACGTCGCCGCTCTCCAGCACAGGCACATCGAACTCCACCCGGTCGTACACCTCGTAGGGAGCCACTTTGCGGATGTCGTAAGCGATTCCAGATGCTCGCGCGACGGGACCACTGCATCCATACGCCAGCGCAGTCTCCTTCGGCAGCACGCCGATGCCTTGCGTGCGAGAGCGGAAGATACGATTGCGAGTCAATAACATGTCATACTCTCCAATGCGCTGGCGGAAGATTTTGACGAAATCCTGCACCTTTTGCCCAAAACCCTCTGGCAGGTCGTCGGGCACACCGCCTACTCGCACCCAGTTGTAGGTTAACCTTGCGCCGGTGCACTCCTCCAGCAGGTCCAGCACCATCTCGCGCTCGCGGAAGGCGTAGAGGAACATGGTGGTCGCGCCCAGGTCGGTGCCGAATGTGCCCAGAAACACCAGGTGACTGGCGATGCGCTGGAGCTCCATCAGCAGCACACGGATATATTGCGCCCGTTCGGGGACCTCTACGCCGCCTAACCTCTCGGTACACTGGCAGATAGCCAGATTATTGGACAGCGCGGCGAGGTAGTCCAGTCGGTCGGTGAAGGGGATATTGTGGCGGTAGGGACGGCGTTCCATCATCTTCTCCAGCCCGCGATGCAGGTAGCCGATTACGGGTTCGCATGCCACAATCTGCTCGCCGTCCAGCGTGAGTATCAACCGCAGCACCCCGTGCGTGGAGGGGTGTTGCGGACCAACGTTAATCACCATCCCCTGAGAAAGAATCTCCACCGTGCTCAGCGTGGATGGCGTTGGTGACGAAACGGGTACACTCATCTCAGTTCACCGGTTGCGGTCCGTGCAAGGGATTTCCACTGGGTTCCGCCACATAGTCTTTACGGAAGGGGAACCCCTCCCAGTCGTCGGGCAACAGGATGCGCTTCAAGTTGGGATGCCCCTCGAAAATCACCCCGTACATATCGTACATTTCCCGCTCGTGCCAGTCTACGCCCGGATAAATCGCTGTCAGCGAGGCGATGTGGGGCTGCTCGCGTGAGATGGAGGTCAGCACGATCGCATTGTGATTGTACACCGACGACCACAAGCGCAGGTATACGCCGAACTCGTTGCCCGTGTCCCAAACAGTGAGGTCGGCAGGGTAGTCCATTCGCCATAGAGGTTCATCGCGCAGATATTGTGCTATCTCTTGCCAGGACGATGCTGCAACTGTCAGGCGCAGCTCGTTTGGGCTGAACTGCGTCCACTCGGTGATAGCCTCGCCAAAGCGTTGCAACAGGTTCTCTACCGCCTGATTCATCCGGTTGCCCCCGTTTCTGGGATGATGATGGGTTCGCGCACAGGTCTGGGCAAGCCATTCTTTTCCGCCCGGTGCTCTTCGCGGATGCGCTCTTGCAACTTGAGGATGCCCAGTATCAGATTTTCAGGGCGGGGCGGGCAACCGTATACGTACACATCCACCGGCACGAACTGGTCTACGCCCTTGACGATGGTAATAGAGTCGCGATAGGGTCCACCCGCGCTGGCGCAGCCTCCCATGGCGATAACATACTTGGGTTCGGGCATCTGTTCGTAGAGACGTTTGATGAAGGGCGCCATCTTCACCGACACCCAACCCGCCACAATCATCACGTCCGCCTGGCGGGGGGTAGCGCGGAAGAACATGCCGAAGCGGTCCAGGTCGTAACGGGAGGCGGCGGTCGCCATCATCTCGATAGCGCAGCACGACAGCCCGAAAGTCAGTGACCACATCGAGGACTTCCTCGCCCATGCCATCAGATCCGCCAGCTTGGCGACGAGGATGGTTCCGCCCGGAACACGGATGATTCCTTGCTCTAATCGCTCTTTTACTCCCATGTCAACGCCCCCTTGCGCCAGGCGTATAGCAACCCTGCGCCCAGAATGACGATGAACATCGCCACCTCGACGAACACCAGCCAGGGCGCGTTGAGACTCTTTGCCACCAGTGCCACAGGCGCAAGCAACGCCAGCTCCACGTCGAACACAACGAACAGCAGGGCAAAGATGTATACGTGCAGGTTCTGCTGGCGCCAGGCGTCCGTGAACACCTCCGCGCCGCATTCGTAGGTCTCGCCCTTCACCGGCGTAGGCATGCGAGGAGCAATAGCCTGGGAGATAGCCAGCGTAACGCCCACTATCAGGATAGCAACGAACGTAAATACTCCAATCACGATGAGCGTGCTCACTCCACCACCTCGCTACGTCGCCGCAGCATCAGATGAAATAAATCTACCACTACTCATAGTACTTGTTTTGAGGCAAAAAATCAAGTCTGTGATAGCCCCCGATTTCCATCGGGGGAAGCCTTCACATATCGTCCGCCTCTGTGGATCGGTCTATGTGGCGAGCCAGACTGTTCCATTAGCCCGATTTTCCGAACATCTTCGTCCCATCTTGACAAAACCGCCGTTTTTAGCATCATCATACTGTGGACATGCACGGGAGGCTGCTCCTGCGGGAGCGTGTACAAACGCCTTGCAGGGCGTCGCCTGTTTGTGCGCTCATAACGCCTCTACGAACAAACAGGCGGAACACTTACGCGGTTGTGCCATGCTGGCTCGGGAAGAAGTGCTCCTGGTGGTGAATCCGCGCGCAGGCGGAGGTTGGGCGAAGCGCATCGATTGGCAGAGAGTATGCGCATCCTTTGACGCGCCTTGTCGAGTAGTGTGGTCGCAGTCTGCACAGGACGCTCTGCTCCACGCCTCGCAGTTTTGCCTGAGCGGGGGCAGGGTGCTGGTGGTTGCGGGGGGCGATGGTAGCGTGCATGCGGTGTTACCTGCCCTGATGCATACCTCCACTGCTCTTGCGCTGCTGCCTCTGGGTACGAGCAACGTGTTGGCGCGGGAGCTGGGTTATCCGCTAGGGCGGATGGCGCTGCGCGGGTGCTTACAGGCGTTGCAAGCGGGAGCGGTTCGGCAGATGGATGTAGGCGTGGTCAATGGTCGCCCGTTTGCGCTGATGGCAAGTACGGGCTTTGACGCCCACGTGCTGCCCCGAGTGCCAGAGGGGTTGAAGAAGCGATGGGGCGTGTTCGCTTTTATCTGGACAGGCTTACGGGAACTGCGTCGTTACCAGCCGACACGTTACCTGCTGACTATCGACGGTGGGGTGCAGGAGACAGAAGCGGTTCTGCTGGTAGCCTCCAACACGTCGCGCTATGGATGGTTTACAGTGATTGCCCCCTCGGCGCGCATCGATGACGGATTGCTCGACCTCGTGTGGTTTCCTGCCGGCGCGCACTGGCGGCGGAAGATATGGTGGGTGCTGCGGGATGTTTTGCGGGGAAGAGCCGAACAATGTGCTTATCTGCGCTTTGCGCGTGCCCAATCGTTACTCGTGGAAGCCTCATCTGTTCAGCCCGTCCAGTGCGACGGGGAGCTGGTAGGTGAAACACCAATGGCTGTTCACATTGTGCCCAGTGCTCTTCGCGTTATCGCCGCATCGCCTCCAGCTCTTTCGCGTAACGCTGTTTGATGAAGTGGCGGCGCACTTTCAGCGTGGGCGTGAGCTCGCCTGTCTCGATGCTGAAGGGGTGGTCCAGTAGTGTGAAACGGCGGACCTTCTCGAACTCCGCGAGGTGCGTAGTCAACCGCTCTATCTCCTGTTTTACCAGCTGCTTCACCTCAGGAAGGGCAACCAGTTCGGAGTCGCTGCGTACCAGCAAGCCTTGCATCTTCGCCCATTCGCGCGTTCTCTCGAAGTTCGGTACAATCAGGGCGGTAATTACGTCTTGCTCGTCTCCGAACAACACCGCCTCCGAGATGTAGGGGCTGGTCTTCAGCTGCTCCTCAATAGGCACAGGAGCCACGTTTTTGCCGTTCGCCAGCACGATAATATCCTTCTTGCGCCCCGTGATACGCAGGAAGCCATCGGCGTCTATCGCCCCGAGGTCGCCTGTATGAAGCCATCCTGAGGAGTCTATCACGTCGGCGGTCTCGGCGGGTTTATTGTAGTAGCCCTGCATGACGTTGGGTCCACGCACCAGAATCTCACCATCCTCTGCGATGCGCACTTCCACGTCGGGGATAGGCTGCCCCACCGTACCGAAGCGGTAGTTTTCCGGGCGGTTCACCGCCACCACGGGCGAGGTTTCGGTGAGTCCGTAGCCTTCCAGGATCAGGATGCCAAAGGTGTGGAAGAACTCGGCGTTGTGTCTGCCCAGAGCCGCGCCGCCCGACACGAAAAAGCGCAGGCGTCCACCTGTCACTTCGCGCACCTTGTGCAGCACGAGCCGGTCCGCCAGACGATGCTTGAACCGTAGCCAGGGTGTCCATTGTCTTTCACCGCGTACCGCCTGCGCCGCTTTCGCTCCGTTGCGCATTGCCCAGTGGAAGATGCGTCGTCTGAGCGGAGGCTGCCTGGTAGCGTTCTCCATGACGCGCTCACGGATGCTGTCGAACAGGCGAGGCACCGCCAGCATCACTGTCGGACGGGCGATTTGCATGTCGCGGGCGATAGTGAACAGCGTCTCGCAGTAATACACTGTCGCGCCGCAGGCGACGGCGGTGAAGTGTCCAGCCATCCGCTCGAAGACGTGGCTGAGCGGTAAGAAGGAGAGAAACACATCATCGGGACCGGCGTGAATCACCTGCAGGCTCGCCTCTACGTTGGAAAGCAGGTTGTGGTGGCTGAGCATCGCGCCTTTCGGCTCGCCGGTGGTACCGCTGGTGTAGATGAAGGTGGCGATATGGTCTGGCGGTATCTGTGTGATACGTTCGCGGAACCTGTGTTCGGCGTCGGCGATTTCTGTTCCGCGCTGCTCGATGTCGGCGAAGCTGATGGCGTTGCTCGCAAGGCTGGCTGGTGGATCCATTACCACAATCGTTTCCAGCTGCGGCGCCGCTTTGCTCACTTCCACCGCCTTGCGGTACTGTTTTTCATCGGAGACGATAATTACCCGCGCCCCGCTGTCTCGCGCCAGGTACTCAATCTGGTTCGGCGGTAGAGAGGGATAGACAGGCACCACAATGGCTCCCAGGGAGAGCAGCGCGTAGTCGGCAATTGCCCACTCGGGACGGTTTTCGGAAAGCAACAACACCCTATCTCCAAACGAGACGCCCGTCGCCTCCAATCCTGCGCTAAAGTGGATAGCGCGCTGCAGGTATTCGCCGTATGTCAGAGGAAAGGTCTGCCCTTTCTGGATACGCACCAGCGCGGTATGCTCTGGTTGTCTGTCCGCTACCTCAGCGAACACGGTACAGAGGTTACGATACATGATTCTTCACCTACCCCATCGTTGATGTCCAGCAGCCCCTCGGCTACCCGATACAGGTAAGCCTCCCTTACCTGCGACAGCGCGTAAAGCGTTGTCAGGGTAGAGAACGGACTCGGTACGCTATTCGCCTATCGCCTTTAATATTACCCGTTTCCGCCGCTGTCCGTCAAACTCCGCGTAGTATATCTGCTGCCATGGGCCAAGGTCCAGTCTGCCGTTTGTAATCGGCACAATCACTTCGTGATGGATCAGCAGGCTTTTCAGATGGGCGTCGCCATTGTCTTCACCCGTGCGATGATGGCGGTAGTCAGGTCGGTAGGGCGCGAGCCTCTCCAGCCATTCGTCGATATCGGCGATCAGCCCGCTCTCAGCGTCGTTCACATAGACGCCCGCCGTAATGTGCATCGCACTCACCAGTACGAAGCCCTCCTGGATACCGCTGTCGCGCACGAACTCTTCCACCTCGTTGGTGATGTTGATATACTCGCGCCGTCTGGCAGTGTTGAACCAGAGGTATTTGGTTGCAGATTTCATCCTTTGCTCCTTTCTGCGGGGATGCTGAGTCTTAAACAATGATAGCATAGTGGCGGATGTCCGCGCCAGAGGAGATGCGTAATTCGTCCCGAAGAGTATTGAACGCGCCACAAAGTTTCCGTGTAGCAAGGGCATCTTGCCCTTGGGACCACGCGCAGGATGCGCGTGCCACAGGACGGCTATCTGTTGCTCAGGGCGCGTCCGCCTGGTGCAGTGCCCAGGTGTGTTCCGTGCTGTTGCGCCCAGTGCGAGGCGGCTGGATCGCGCCCTTTTGCCATATTAAGTATCAGCCAGGTATCTTGCCCTAAGAGAGGTTCATCATGTATGCACAGGTTCAAAACGGTATCGACGTACTGCTCCAGCAAGGGTGCAAACCGTTAAGCGGGTTGCGAGTGGGAGTGATTACCAACCATACCGGCTTAACGCGCGAGGGCAAGCCAGCGTGGAGAGCTCTACTGGATGCGGGTGTCCATCTGAGCGCGTTATTCAGCCCGGAGCACGGTTTCGCAGGCATTTTGGACGAGCCGGTCAAAGACGCCCGTCACCCCGAAACGGGACTGCCTATCTACAGCCTGTATGGGGAGCACAAGTCGCCGACAGCCGCGATGCTACGTGGTGTAGACGCGCTGGTGTTCGATATTCAGGACATCGGCTGTCGGTTCTACACTTACGTTTCCACAATGGGTCTGGCGATGGAATCCGCGGCGCAGTATGGCGTAAAGATGGTAGTGTTAGACCGCGTCAACCCCATCAACGGGTTGGGGGTCGAGGGTAGCTTGACCGATCTCGATAAACGGTCATTTGTAGCGTATCATTCCATTCCGCTACGGCACGGTATGACAGTAGGCGAGCTGGCGAGGCTGTTCGTGGTGGAGCGCGCGCAGCGGTGCGACCTGCAGGTGATACCCTGTTCGGGCTGGAAGCGCGAGATGTGGTATGACCAGACGGGCTTGCGCTGGGTGAACCCGTCGCCCAACATGCGTAGCCTCACAGCGGCGACGCTCTACCCGGGCGTGGGACTGCTGGAGTTCACCAACGTATCGGTAGGGCGGGGGACGGACGCCCCGTTCGAGCTGTTCGGCGCGCCATGGCTGAGAGCCGACACACTGGCTGAGTATCTTTTGAAGCGCGACCTGCCCGGCTTCGCCTGTATGCCAGTGCAGTTCACACCCAGTGCCAGCAAGTTCGTCGGTGAAGCCTGCAACGGCTTACGCTTTACGGTAGTAGACCGAAGGCGTTTCCAGCCGGTGCGTTTAGGGGTGGAGATAGCCTGTGCCTTGCGTCGTCTGCACCCGCGCGAATGGCAACACGAGCGGCTGATGACCCTGCTGACCGACAGTAGGGCGTACGAGATGGTGGCGCACGGCGCGAATGCAGAGGAGGTGTGGACGTATATGCAGCGTCAGGCGTCGGCATTCCGTCGGAGGAGGGCGAGGTATCTGATGTACGAGTGACGACGGCGAAGGACGCGAACGGCGCTGTGTTTGGTTCGGGTGATGGGTATACGAAGCACGGCAACGCCTTTCGGAGGAGTTTTCAGGGCGTTTTCTTGAATCTGTTTGCTGAAAACGGGTATCTAATCTACTGGAAACAGAATCAAGCCAATGGGCTAACTGGACAGAGGCACTTAATCATCATAGTGTGGTGAAAAAGATGAAACAGGCGATACCCATTCTGGCGACGATAGTGCTGGTGGTTGTGGTGGCTGCGGTTTCCGCGCTGACGCCCAAAGAACTGCCCGCCCCGCCACTGGCTGAACTGAGAGAACGCTACAGTAAAGAACGCGCGGCTTCTGTAGACCATAGCAGGTTTGCTCAGCTACAACGGGAGTTCAAAAGCCCCCAGGAGGTGACCGAAGCCTGCATCGGTTGCCACAATGGGCGCCATGTCGAGGTAATGAACTCCAACCACTGGAGGTGGGAGCGCGAGGAGTATGTCAAAGGACGCGGCGTAGTCTA
>JANWYZ010000139.1 GCA_025054895.1 bacterium
CAGGGTTGCTGCTGTGCTTGCCCTGCATGGTCACGGGGGCACGGGCGAACAGGTGGTCAAGGGCGAGGGGCTCTACTGGTACGGGCGCGCACTGGCGGAGATGGGCTATGTTGTGCTGGCGCCGGACATCTGCTCACACGACCTGCAGCACAAGAGCTGGTCGCTGATGGGCGAGCGAGTGTGGGATTGCCTGCGCTGTCTTGACTATCTGGAGAGCCTGCCGCAGGTGGACGCGCGGCGCATCGGCGTAGCGGGGCTGTCGTTAGGTGGAGAGACCACCATGTATGTTGCTGCACTGGACGAGCGGGTGAAATTCGCCTGCAGCAGCGGCTGGCTCACCACCGTAGAAAACATGAAAAACGGACACTGTCCTTGCTGGAACTTCCCCGGTCTGGAGGAGCATTTCGACTTCGCCGATATCTTCGCCTGTGTTGCGCCTCGCGTGCTGATATGCGAGCTGGGCGAACAGGAGCGCGCCCCCGGCGGCTTCCCTATCTCTATTGCCCGCCAGCCTGCTGAGGAGATAGCGCAGTCGTACCGCGTTCTGGGTGCAGAGCGCAACTTCTTCTTCGACACGCACTCCGGCGGACACGTCTTTCGTGGCGAGCGATGGTGGATGTTGCTGCCCCAGGTGTTGGGCGCGAGCGCCCCATGGCGTGTGGAGAAGGATGTTGTCCGTGAGGCTCTACGGCGGGGTGAGATAGCGCGACGCGCCTTCCAGCGCGCGCTGGGGGTACTCGACGGCTGGTGGGCGATACGTGACCCGCGAACCGACCTGCTACCCCGTCGCACCGACCAGCGCGTGTGGGCGCCTAACGACAACGCCGCCGACCTTTTACCCTTCCTGTACCTTACCGCATATTTCCTCGCGCCACAACGCCTGCCCAACCTGAAGCGTGTGTTCGAAAGCGAGCGCAGGCTCACCAACCGCCTCGGCGTACTGCCTGACTGGTATGACCTGGAGGAAGGGGCTTTCGTGCATGAACGGGTGGATATTGCTCGGCTGATATTCGGAGCGGCGGAGTACTGCAAAGATGGTTTACTGCCCATGACTGAGGTGATGGGCAAAGGTTGGTGGACGGAGCGCATGACCGAGCTGGTGGAAGCCATCTTTGAGCATGCACCCGTGCGCTCGGAATACGGTAACTTACCCGCCGACGATACCGAGGTCAACGGCGAGCTGCTTCAGGTGCTGAGCCGACTGTTCTCCATGACCCGCGATGAGCGTTATCTGCGCTGGGCAGAGCGCATCGGCGACGCTTATTGTTTGGATGTGATACCGCGCAACGGTGGTTTGCCCGCCCATCGATGGGATTTCACAGGACACAAGCCTATCAATGATGTGTTAAGCCTCAACGACCACGGCAACGAAATCATCGGCGGACTGTCAGAGCTGTATCTCATGGTGCGCGAGGCGCACCCGGCGAAAGCAAGGCGCTACGAACGTCCTCTGCGCCAGATGTTTACCCGCCTCTTAGAGAAGGCGCGTAACGCCGACGGTTTGTGGTACGGCTTACTTACCGCCTCGTCCGCCGAGGTGCGCAACAGGGCAGTACCTGACACCTGGGGCTACGCGCTCAGCGGTGTATACACCTTTGGGCTGGCGACAGGGGACGAGCGGTTTACCGAAGCGGCACGCTATGCACTGGAACGTATTTACCAGCCCCAGTACCTGCTCTGGGAGGGAGCGGATTCTTTCGCCGACTCCATCGAGGGAGCGTTGCTGTTACTCAACCGCCTGCCCATCGCAAACGGCTTGCGCTGGCTGGAAGCGGTGCTGCCCCATCTTCTGGGCAAACAGCGCGAGGACGGCATTGTCGAGGGCTGGTACGGCGACGGCAACACTGCCCGCACCCTGCTGATGGCAGCTCTCTACTACACACAGGGGGTTGTACCCTCACCCTGGCGGTCGGACCTGCGCGTGGGGGCAGTTCGAGACAAAAACAGTTTAACCATCGCGCTGACCGCCGAGCGCGACTGGCAAGGCGTGTTGCTCTTCGACCGTCCGCGTCATGCTGAGCATTTGCGTTTGCCCGTGAACTATCCCCGCCTGAACGAGTTTCCTGAGTGGTTTACGGTGGATTCGCACAAGGAATATCGCGTACGGATTGGGCGTAGCGTACGTCGGATGAACGGCGAGGAGTTGTTGCGTGGTTTGCCTGTGCAGGTGAATCGGGCACAAACGATTGTATGGGTTTACTCTACTGCGTCGGATGGAGGTCGATAAGAGGGATGTCAAAGTGGACAATACTGATGGTGGTATGCAGCATGGCGTACCCTGTTGTGTGCGCTGCACAACACACGATGGACTCAGGCATGAAGCTCTTCCTGCGAGGCGTATACTTCCCTTTCGAGCGAACAGGGTGGGTTGCACAAAAGGCAGGCATGGAGATGTGGCGGTTCGTAGACCACCTGCTGGGCGACCTGCGCCGTCGCTACCACATCGACGCCATCTGGCTTGTCAACAGCAGCTACAGCGATACCCGCAAGGTATGCGAGCTGGCTGAGAAGCATGGTATTGCAGTGCTGGCAACCCCCGAGTCGATATACCACTGGAGGCGGTTACGCGGTCAGGAGTGGGCGGAACGCACAGCCAGAACAGCAATGGAAGCATTGGGCGACTTGAAGGCGTTGAAGGCGTACGTGCTGGTAGACGAGGCGCGCGGGTGGGAGATGGCGTACATGGAACAGATTCGTGCGGCGCTGGAACGGTTAGACCCCACGCGCCCAGTCGTGATGGTCAACATGACCCACGATATCGATGCTGTCGCGCGATACACGCGCCTGCCCGTCCTCTGCAGCGACATCTATCCCTACTTCGCCGCCCGTTCACCGAATGGACCAAATACCCCCGAAGCATCCCGCAGCTACTTTATCACCTGTACGGAGCAGCTGGCGCGTCTGGGCAGTGAAACGGGCAAGGCGATATGGGTCATGCCTCAGATTTTCGCCGAGATTTGGGGCAAGTGGCACTACGACGCGCAGGGCAACGTGGTCATCGAGCCGGAAGCCTACTGGCATTGGCGGATGCCGACAGTTGGCGAAACCCGCTGGCAAATCTGGCAGAGCCTGATGGCAGGCGCAAAAGGGGTTATCTTCTTCGTGTTGTTTCCCGAACCAAACGACCGCTCTCCTGCAGCGCCTGAAGGCGAGCGCACCGACATCCCCGCCGACTGGCCTCGTACGGCGAACACCGTGCAAACGGGCGCGGGAAGCGGTATGCTCTACAGTAACGGTGCGCCTACACCCCAGCTGCTTACAGTAGCGGAAACTTTCAAGGCGCTGGAACCTCATCGAGAACTGCTATGGCGGTTGAAGCCTGCAGCCCCTATCGCTTCGGCTAACGCGCCATTCCGCACGTCAACCCTGATAGACCCCTCCGACGGCAGCCTGGTGGTTGTTGTGATCAACGACGATACCGAGCGGAAGCAGCAGCGCTCCGTGCGACTGATTGCGCCTGCAGAACAGGTTCAGGACCTGATAGCAGCAAAGTCCCTCACCACCCGATTACGCCCCGACACAGGTGAACGAGAGGTCACCCTGGACCTGCCGCCCGGCGGTGGCGCACTGCTGCGCATAGAACCCGCCGCAGCTCGGCGCATTGCCTCAGTCTACTACGAGGACGCTGCGGTCCAACCGACGCCGGCACAAATTCATAACGTGCAGCGCGTTTGGCAGCCTCACCCGTGGGGCATGGGCTTCCGTGCAGGCTGGCAGCCTCAAGGGGAGCAGGGTTGGCTTCAGTACGAGATGGGGCAGGTAGCAGGCAACTGGCGCGAAGGGGGAGAACGGCTTTACCTGTTCTACGAGGGCAGTGGAGTAGAGATATCAGCGTCCGCAGATGGAAAAGAGTTTGCTCCTCTTGCTCGCGAGGACGCGCGAAACGCCGTGCCGTTGCCCGGGAACACCACACACCTGCGTTTCGTGTTGACGGCGCCAGAAGCTGTACTGAGGAGCTGGCAGCTGGTGCGCGTATCACGCGCAGAGTAAACCGTGCTCCAGCGAGCAACAGGGGCAAAAGCGTGGTAAACTCGATATGTGAGTAACCTGTTGATTGCCATAGATAGACTACGCCAGGTCACGCGCGGCACAAGGTGGGAAGGACATCTATATCTGGTGGGCGGCGTGGTACGCGATGAGCTACTTGGTCGCCCTTTGCCGCCTGATGTGGACATTGTGACCGAACAGGACGCGCTGGAGCTGGCGCACTGGCTGCATGCACAAGGGGTAGCCGAGCACCTGCCCGTCACCTACCCTCGCTTCGGCACGGCAATGGTGCATATCGAAGGGGTGCAGTTTGAACTGGTGACCGCGCGACGCGAAAGCTACTCCGCCGACAGCCGCAAGCCGGTACAGGTGCAACCTGCTACCCTGCGCGAGGATGCCCTTCGCCGTGACTTCACGGTAAATACCCTGATGCGCAACCTGCATACAGGCGAACTGCTCGACCTGACAGGCATGGGTTTGAGCGACCTGCAGGCAGAGCTGTTGCGCACCCCGCTTGACCCGATGGCGACCTTCGAGGAAGACCCCCTGCGCGCGATGCGGGCGGTGCGATTCGCCGCACAGCTGGACTTCGAGGTCGAGCCGAGCACCCTGGAGGCGGTTCGAAAGACCGCTCATCGCTTGCAGATTATCAGCATGGAACGCATCCGTGATGAGTTCACCAAGCTGCTACAGGCGCCCCATGCGGTGAAGGGCTTGCGCTTGCTACGGGAAACCGGTCTGCTGGAGCAGTTCGCTCCCGAGCTGGCGGCGATGCACGGCGTGGAACAGAACCAGTATCACCTGTACGACGTATGGGAGCATACACTGAAAGTAATAGAGAACCTGCCCCCTGACGCCTCGCTGGTGCTTCGGCTGGCGGCGTTGCTGCATGATGTGGGCAAACCTGCTACCCGTACGGAGGATGAGCGCGGGGTTCACTTCTACGGGCATCAGAACGTGGGAGCGCATATTGCTGCGCAACTGCTCAGGCGGCTGCGCTACAGCAACGACATGGTGGAGCCGGTAGCGAAGCTCGTGCGCCTGCACATGCGCCCGGGCGAGTACGACTACTCGTGGAGCGACGCGGCGGTGCGTCGGCTCGTTCGGGATGCAGACGGCTTGCTGGATGCGTTGCTTACCCTTGCGCGGGCGGATATTGCAGCGAGCAACCTAGCTTTTCCGAAGGCGGATATTGATGCCCTCGAGCAACGCATCCGCGTACTCACCACGCGCGAGGATGTGCAGAAGCTGGACAGTCCCCTGAGCGGGCGTGAGATTATGCAAATTCTGGGCATTCCGCCTGGCAAACGGGTGGGCGAGTGCAAAGCGTTCCTGCTCAACGAGGTCATCGAGGGCAGGCTCGCCGCGCACGACAAGGAAGGAGCAAAACGGTTGCTGCTGGAGCATTTTGGATAGCGCAGAGGTTCCCCGAAGAGAGGACAGACCGATTTGCAGCAAGATTTTGTAGAAGCCCAATCAAAACCTTGACAAAAAATGAGAGGGTAACTATAATGCAGGCATAGACCGGGACAGTACCGTAATCGAACAAAGCGACGCACATCTGTTGGGGATGCAAACGTCGTTAGAGAGTGTATCATAGTACGTCTTCACAACAAACAACGAAAGGGAGGTTACCGTACATGAAACCAGCGAACCGGCACGGTTTCACACTCATCGAGCTGCTCGTCGTGATCGCGATTATCGCGATACTGGCAGCGATTCTGTTCCCCGTATTCTCGCAGGCGCGTGAAAAGGCGCGCGCCACTACTTGCTTGAGCAACGCCAAGCAGATTGGAACTGCTCACCAGATGTATGGGCAAGACTACGACGAAACACTCATCCCATGGTTCGTACTGAGCGGATTACCGCGAAACGAGTACCGAGACGACCTTGTCAGCTGGGTGCAGAACATGCAACCGTACATCAGGAACGGTGCGCCGACTCGCCCGGCAACCATCCCCTTCCAGGGCGTTCCACCAAACGGCATGATGCGCTGTCCCTCTTTCAGCGAAGAGAACTGGCGTACATGGGCTAACATGCCGGACTGCAACGGTCCTGGTGCTGTTGATGCATGGTTGCCGTTCCGGTTGTTCCATGCGCACTACGGCATCGGCTTTGGCGTACAAGGGGGTAACTGTACCCAAGAAGACCCCTACTACTATTTCGCCGGTAGTGATGTGCGCCGGAAGGTCATGGCGCTGGCTGAGGTGAACCGTCCTGCAGAAAGTGTAATAGCACCGACGGTGTAACTGGCCTCATCCAGCTGCGCGGCGGACACGGCTTTCCGGCATTTGGTACCAGCATGGGATGCGAGGCAGCCAACGCGCACCAGGGCGGTGGCACACACATCTTCGTGGATGGGCACGCCAAGTGGATTGCTCGCAACTCCGAGCGCTATCTGTTGCAGGATGCCAGCGGCTGCTGGTACAAACGCTACTACGCGGTAGACAAGTAATCCGCACAGTGGAGGGCAGCACCGATGAAAAAGAACCTGCCCGTTCTCATCCTGATACTGCTGGCGCTGGCAGCGGTCGCTTACTGGGCAAACACCCGCCCCAAACCCGCTCCTGAACCCACCGCGCCCGGTTACTACACGGGACCGATGAAGGGCAAAGGGGTGAACGCCACTGTAGCTCCAGAGCAGCTGCCACCACGCTGATCAGGCTCGGGGGTGTCCCCTCGTACTGCAGGGGCACCCCTGGTCTCAGAGAGCAACTGGCAAACATATCCTCTGCTCCTCTCTCCGCGCCTCTAATACCTGTGGCTCACCGTTCTTCACCGCATTTGCTTTGCGCCGACGGTATTTGCAAAAACTGTCCCCGCGCGGTTATAATGAGCTTCGGCATGATAGATGAACTAAGGGGGAAAGTTATGAGCAAGCCGCAAGCAGACATCGGCGTATTCGGCGGTTCGGGGTTCTACCGCTTTTTAGACAACGTGAAGGAAGTGAAGGTAGAAACGCCCTACGGCGCGCCCAGCGACCACGTTGCCCTCGCAGAGGTGGAAGGCAAACGAGTCGCCTTCCTGCCCAGACATGGGCGACACCATAGTATCCCCCCGCACAGAATCAACTTTCGCGCCAATCTGTGGGCGATGAAGGAACTGGGCGTCACACGCATCATTAGCCCATTCGCCGCAGGCAGTCTGCAAGCGCATATCCACCCGGGCGACTTCGTGGTGGTAGACCAGTACGTGGATCGCACACACGGACGCGCAGATACCTTTTACGAGGGACCTGTGGTCACACATGTGTCGCCTGCCGACCCCTACTGTCCTACCCTGCGCCAGATAGCGATTGAGGTCATTCGTGAACAGGGCATCGCCTGCCACGAGCGGGGCACGGTGGTGGTGATCCAGGGCCCGCGCTTCTCCACCAAAGCCGAAAGCCAGTGGTATACCTCGATGGGCTGGGAGACGATCAGCATGACCCAGTACCCTGAAGCATATCTGGCGAGAGAGCTGGCGATGTGCGTGGTGGGTATCTCGCTCATTACCGACTACGACAGCGGGCTGGTGATGGGAGGGCAGGTTCCGCCGGTGACTACCAAAGAAGTGCTGGAAGTGTTCCATCGCAACTCCGAGCGCATCAAGAACGTGGTACTCGAGATGATACGCCGCATTCCCGATGCACGGGAGTGCCCATGCCCGCACGTGCTGGACCATGCGCGCATCGAGGTGTAACATGGAGATTCGCCCTGTGCGCTGGGAAGGGGACGCGCTGGTGCTGATAGACCAGACACAGCTGCCACACCGCTTCGTGGAAGTGCGCTATACAGACTGGCGCGAGGTTGCTGAAGCCATCCGGCGCATGGTAGTGCGCGGCGCACCTGCCATCGGTGCGGCGGCGGCGTGTGGACTATCGCTGGCGGCGGAGGCGATAGATACTGCCGATATATCTGCGTTTCGTGAGATGTGGCTAAAAGCCGCTGAAGTCTTCGCATCCACGCGCCCGACGGCGGTGAACCTCTTCTGGGCGATTGAGCGCATGAAGCGCGTGGTGCAGGCGTGCGACCGTCCTGACGAAGCGCGACAACGCCTGCGCGAAGAGAGCGAAGCCATCCTGTGCGAGGACATAGAGGCAAACCGCGCTATCGGTCGGCACGGGCAGACGCTGATACCCGACGACGCGCGCATTCTCACGCATTGCAACGCGGGCGCGCTGGCGACGGTGGGATACGGTACAGCGTTAGGCGTCATCCGCGCGGCGGTGGAGGCAGGTAAGCGCGTGCATGTATACGTCGACGAAACCCGCCCGCGCCTGCAGGGGATGCAGCTCACTGCGTGGGAGCTGTTGCAAGACGGCATTGCCGTCACAGTAATTACCGACAATATGG